>CAZIYN010000074.1:0-9167 GCA_964543495.1 uncultured Dehalococcoidales bacterium
AACTGCAGTTTTCCGTCCTGCAGCAGAAAGCACTGGGTAAAGGTTTTCCCCCTGGCTTCGACCGTTACCTTGGCGGGACGAACCCTGGGATCTTTCTCTCTCTCTTTTTCAGCCTGTTCGGTAAATTCGGGGTCCGCCTGAGAGGTCACTTTATCCATAAATCTGATTATATCCGGGTTTTTTCTCGTGGACGGGTCCGTCCACTCCACGCCTCTGGGAACCCGGTAGGCTAATAAACCAAAGTTAAATGGTACGTTAAACTGAGTTGCATAAAAGTTTTCAAGCTGTTTCTCTTTTTCAGAGTGTGACAGCAAGTCCGTTCCCTGACGTCCCATCATTCCACCGCGACCGTGTATTTTTACACTTTCTATTTCATCGGGCATAAGACCGTTCTGCTCTATAATATTGTAGAAGCAGTCCATCGAGTTATGAAAGGCCCCGCAGCAGGGATACGGCTTGTAATGCAGCTGCTGATTGAATATCCAGGTCTTACCCAGGTCAACAGTTATATCATCGGGATACCAGCCCATACGCTTCGGGTCGTCGAGTATAGTAATATCTCCTGTATATCCGGTCCGGGCAAGAAGTGCGGCTATAACCGCTCCAGTGTTCTGCCAGCCCGGCACAACGTATTTCGTCATTCCCGTAAAACTGCCTTCTTCGCCCGAGGATGACAACGACATATCTATGTGACGACCCGCTGTACCAAGCGCGTGAAGCATCTTATTTTCGTCCAGATTCATTAATCTACCGGCAGCGGCGGCTGCTCCGTAAGTCGAATGAGCGTTCTTGTGGTGCGGCTGAACACCTTTTAACCTGATAATGTCCTCAGGAGTGATTTTATGCCACCCCGCCGCTCTGGCAAGCCTCGAAGAAATTTCAAGACCCACTACCAGCGCCAGTATCAAGTCTTTTCCCGAGACTCCGACACTTTCACCTACGGCGAGCGCCGAAGGGACAACAAAAGTCCCATCGTGTCCGAACGACATATTGGCATGATAATCAAGAGTTATCATTAATTCACCATTGACCAGAGCGGCATTGGTACAGGATACCCTGTCACCGATACCCAGTATCGATGATTCAGGTGTTCCTCCCAACCTCCTGCCAAGAGCTACCATCAATTTCCCTTTATCGGTAGATAAGGCTGCCAGTGTAACACCGATATGTTCCATGAGGACTTTTTTAACTTCCTGTATAATCGGTCCCGGCAAATCCTCCCATCTGGTATCTATAGCAAAACCGGCTAATTCTTGCGTAATCGTTTTCATTTTAATCATCACCTTCTCATATATTATTTTAGAGGGTATCACAATTCTATCAATAAATATATACTCAAGTATTTATACTTTCAGGATATGGATAGCAACGGTGCCTGATTCCAGCCCGGCTACTTCACCGCCTATCGTGTGGGCGAGGCCGACTTTCGCATCCGGTACCTGCCTTTTTCCGGCATCGCCGCGGAGTTGCCAGACTATCTCCGCAATCTGTTCCACGCCCGTAGCCGCCACCGGATGTCCCCTCGACAGCAGACCTCCGCCGGGATTGACGGCTATCTTACCTCCGATTTCCGTAGAACCTTCTTCTATAAATCGTCCGCCTTCGCCGACCGGGCAGAAACCGAGTTCTTCATAATGAGCAATTTCACAGTAACAGAAAGCATCATGAAGCTCGCAGACATCGATATCTTCAGGTCCCACGCCGGCCATCTCGTATGCCCGGTTTGCCGCCCTGGTGGTCATATCGGATAACGCCAGGTCCTGCCAGCGATATTCCGGCTCACCCATCTGGAGGACCGAGGCTATCAGGGTTACCGGTTTATTCGTGTATTTATCGGCAATATCCAGCGGACAGAGAATAACGGCAGCGGCACCATCGCTGTTGGGACAGCACTGAAGCAGGGTAATCGGGTCCACAATCATGCGTGAATTCAGTATTTCCTCTATCGTTAGTTCCTTCTGATATTGTGAATACGGATTCAGACACCCGTTATGGTGATTCTTAACGGATACCCGAGCGAACTGCTCAAGGGTCGTCCCGTATCTCTCCATGTGCCGCCGCATGCTCAGGGCGAAGTGCGCCGGAGCGTTGTTTCCCAAGTCGCCGGACAGGTCATCCTGTTCGGGAGTAATCAGATTGCCAGCTATAGTCGTTGTCATAGATTCGACCCCCACTGCCAGGGCGATATCGTGAAGACCGGAAGCGACAGCCAGCCAGGCTCCCCTGAAAGCGGTAGCTCCGCCGGCGCAGGCATTTTCCACGTTCACGACCTCGATACCGGTGATGCCTGCCGTGGCGAGAACCCTCTCCCCAACCACATTGCCGCCGAAACTGGTAGCCGTGTAAGCAGTGTTTATCTCTTCAGGACCGATACCGGCATCTTCGATTGCCGCAGTGACTGCTTCGCTGCCCATATCCTTGACCAGCCTCTCGGGGAGTTTCCCGAAAACGGTACTGCCGACTCCTATAACCGCCACTTCTCTCATTCTCTGCCCCCATGTTCAACCGGTCGGTATTTATACCCGTAGACTTCTTTTTCCTCGTCCTCCCAGAGAGTATCGATTACCAGTTTCATATCCATACCGATTTTCAGTTCCGTGTTTTCCCAGTCCTTCAACTGGGTAAAGACCCTTACCCCTTCCGGGAGTTCTATCCAAGCGAGGGCAAACGGCGGCTTATAATTATTCACCGGCATATGCACGATTGTATATGTGTATAGTTTTCCGGCACCACCCAACTTCATTTCTTCCATATCGGAAGCACGGCACTCGGGGCAGCGGCTGCGCGGCGGGAAATAGACCTGCCCGCATTCCCGGCACCCGGAAGCCACCAGCGAAGGACCGTCTTCTTCCTCCGTAAAATACCCTTCCCGTATCGGTACTCTGAATTCAGTCATATATATAGACTCCGCGTCCTGTTTTTCTGCCGTAATAACCTGCGGCAACGTACTGCTTGAGCAGAGGACTGGGACGGTACTTATCGCCCCACTCTTTATACATGTACTCCAGTCCGTTCAGAAGCTGGTCCAGACCGAGGAAGTCCGCCAGCTCGAAAGGTCCCATCGGGTGGCGCAGGTTCAGTTTAACGTCTTTATCGATATCCTCGGGAGTGGCGATTCCCTCCCAGGCTACATTGAAGGCTTCGTTTATAAAAAGAGGCAGCAGCCTGTTTCCGGCAAAGCCCGGAGAGTCACGGTTGACCATTACTTCCTTGCCCATTTTAACCAGCAGCTCCCGCGTTATCTCCATAGTCTCATCAGAGGTAACAAGTCCGCGGTTTATAACCACTCCTGCCTGAATGGGCACCGGATAAGCAAAATGGGTGCCGACAACTTTTTCTGGGCGTTTCGTGACCGAAGCTATAGCCGTGATGCTCATTGTGGAAGTATTTGTTGCCAGGATAGTATGGCCGGGACATATCCCATCCAGCTTCCTGAAAGCGTCCTGTTTCATATCCAGGTCTTCCGTGATAGCCTCGATTACGTAATCGGCATCAGCCGCGGCTCCCTTCAGGTCGGTCGTACCCTCGATTCTTCCCAGTATCGTTTCGGTTTCCTCTTCGGTGATTTTCTTCTTTTCCGTCATTATTCCCAGGCTCTCCCTGATGGTGTCGAGACCACGCCGGATATATTTGTCTTCGATATCGACCATACTTACCCGGATACCGGCCTGCGCCAGCGACTGGGCAATACCGTTTCCCATTGTACCGACGCCTAAAACGACCGCCTTTTTAATATCAGCCATTTTTTTGCTCCTTACATCTTATCTAATCGGGTACAGGCCAGGGATAGACCCAGTCCATCTTACCGAATTTCCACTCCCCGTTTTCTTTCACGTAACCGCAGTTACATTCCCCCTGTTCCCACCCCACCACTTCCCTGGTGTTCGGCGGAGATGCCGGTACTTCGGTAAACCTGTAAGATACCCAGCGTCCACGCGCCCTGTCTCCGTCGACATCGATAATCGGCTGAGTCATAATAATTCTTCCGCCTGAGAATGCAACCTCTGAAACGAGCTTTTCCATGAGTTTCTTAATTTCCGTTTTACCCTCATATTCACCGTATGAAGTCATCGCGACTACAGCATCATCGGTGAAGAGGTCCATCACCCTGGGAAACTCAATCTCGTTAAGCCAGTCCTCCGACTGCCTGTTGTTAAGCCAGTAAATAAAATCACGATGCATATTTTCAATAGCAACAACGTCTTCCAGTGTTTGAACATTCTTTTCAAGCTCTTCGAGTGTCATAATAAGCCTCCTGAGGGCGATATCATTCGAAAGGCTGCGGCGGCCAGGGAGAATTCCATTTCAGATAACTGAACTTCCATTCGCCGTTCTCTTTTACGTATTCGACATCATATTTACCAAGCGAAAGCTGGGGTGGTTTTGCCTCAACAGTGTTAGGATATTTGTAATACGGTTTTAAGATTCTCCAGTGTTCTTTGGTAGTATCGTCCGAGTTATAGCGATTCATAAACCACTTTCCCTTCGCCGTGTCTCCCTCGACCGTGATAACCGGCTGGTCGAGAATCTGTCCGCCTTTCGGCCTCTTGGGATTGATTCTTTCGCCGATTACCCCGACTATCAGTTTCCTGATTTGTTCTTTACCCTCGTACCTTCCGTCCGGGTCGAGGTCGGCAACGGCGTCCTCGGCAAAGCATTCTATCATATCGCTCCACTGATAATTGGAGAGCATATATATGTATTTCCTGTGCAGCTTCTTTATATCTTCTATGTCCTGCAGTCTCTGTACCCGTTCCTGCATTTCTTCCAGGCTCATAGCGCTCCTCCTTCATCAGAATCCTGTACCGGAGGTTGTTCCACAGGCCAGGGTTGTGTCCACTTCAGGTAACGGAACTTCCATTTTCCGTTTTCTCTGATGTATTCGCAGTCGTACCTTCCCTTTTTCAGCTTCAGTACCGGCCCGTCCGGTGAAGAACAGTCATCGAAAAAGATATCCATCAGCCAGTGCCCGACAGCCCTGTCCCCGTCCACGTGAATAACCGGCTGGGTAAGTATCTCTCCCCCGTTAGGGACATCAGGAGCAATCTTGGCATAGTTAATAGTATTCCTGAAAAGGTCGTTTACTGCCTGCTTGCCTATCCGCGGTCCGTAGATACGGATATCCACTATCCCGTCCTCAGCCCAGTAGTCCGGCATTTCAAGCCAGTGCTTCTTGTCAATCATCTTGTAAACGTATTCACGGTGCATATTCTTTATCTCTTCGATGTCTTCCAGAGCCCTGATTCTCTTTTCCAGTCCCTTCTCCGTCATATCACGCCCTCCCTAGTAATTGAACCTCCGGCACTCCGCGTCCACTTCTTTCTGGATAGCGTCAATCTCTTTTTTCTTAAGTCCGCCGAACCTGCCCTGCGCGTTAAGGTATTCGGTGACAGGCTTTCTCTCATCCGGCCTGTAGGTCAGCCTCGTTTTCTGTCCGTTTTCAACCTCGAACAGCCGCCACATTCCCGTTTCAACGGCAAGTCTGCCGACTTCCACCGTTTTATTCTCCGGGAAACGCCAGCCCGTCGGACAGGGAGCGTGGATATGGATATACCTGAACCCTTTTCCTATATCACGCGCTTTAATCACCTTGGCGACCAGGTCATCCGGGTATGAAGACGAAGCCGTCGCCACGTAAGGTATCTGGTGAGCCGCCATAATCAGCGGCATATCTTTCTTGAACTCCTTTTTACCCAGCGGCGTGGAAGTGGTCCACGTCCCGGCAGGAGTCTGACTGCTTCTCTGGATACCGGTATTCATATAGGCTTCATTATCGAGGCAAAAATAAATCGCGTCCTCGTTTCTCTCCGCCGCACCCGAAAGCGAAGCGAAGCCGATATCAGCCGTACCACCATCTCCGGCGAGCACGAACAGGTTAATCTTTTCTTTTAGAGTCCCATCCCTCTGCATAGTACGAAGCGCCGCCGCCACGCCTGAAATTGCGGCGCTGGCGCTGGCAAAGGAGACATACAGAGAAGGCAGCTTCAATGACGAGGGAAACATGATTACCGGCAGGCTCAGACAGGAAGCACTGGTAACGCCAATCGTGTACTTACCCAGCACCTTGGTTATCAGCCGCCAGATCACTCCGCCCGAACAGCCGGGACACAGCAGGTGCCCCTGAACAAAAAACTCGTCTCCGTAATAGATTTCACGGTGCTTATCTTCCATTACAGTCCTTCCACTCCAATCCACCGGATAGGACTATCTATCTGCCCTTTCCTGCAGCTTTCGAGGCTGTCTTTAACAAGTAAGGACAGTTGCGGTACCGTTATTTTCTTATTCGCCAGCCCGATTATATAGTCGAGTACATAAGGCTGAGGGTCAATGTTACTCAGCGAAGCCGAAAGTTCGGGGTAGACAACCCCGCCGTACCCCGAGGATACGGCGCGGTCGAGCATTATAACGAGCTTCGTATTCTTTAAAGCATCTTCAAGGGCTTCCTTCGGAAATGGACGGAATGCTCTCAGCTTAACAAAGCCCGCCTTTATACCCTCTTCTCTGAGTGCGTCCACGGTCATCCTTGCCACATTGCAGGTGTTTCCCATGCCGATGAGTGCAACCTCGGAATCTTCCATCCTGTAGCCGGATATCAGGCCGCCGTACTCCCTGCCGAAAAGTGTCTTAAATTCTCTATCAACTTTACCGATTACCCGCTTGGCGTTTTCCATGGCTTCTTCCTGCTGGAAACGATACTCGGTAAGTAACTCATCCGAGATAACCGCAACGTGCATCGGGCGTTCGGGGTCGAGCACGACGTGCTCGGGATTATACCGTGGAAGAAATCCGTCCACCATTTCCTGGCTTGGAATGTCCACGGCTTCCATAAAGTGAGAAATAACCATTCCCTCGTAGCATATCATCACAGGTAGAAGCACATCTTTATCTTCGGCAATTCTGTAAGCCTGGATTACCATATCGAGAATTTCCTGGGCGTTCTCGACATATATTTGCAGCCAGCCCGTATCAC
Source organism: uncultured Dehalococcoidales bacterium (assembly GCA_964543495.1). Taxonomy (GTDB): domain Bacteria; phylum Chloroflexota; class Dehalococcoidia; order Dehalococcoidales; family UBA2162; genus CAYVOV01. The sequence continues at coordinate 6,971 of CAZIYN010000074.1, forward strand.
GCTGCGCCAGCGTATCAGAGTGGTCGGGAGCGCCCGCAATAGGCGGATTCATCGTACGGTTGACCGCCACCATAACCATCGGGAGACGCAGGCCTGAAGCCACGAACAGGTTTTCATGCATATAGGCGATCCCCTGTGAAGATGAAGCTGTGAACGCTCTGATGCCGGTTGCTTCGGCGCCAACTGCGGCTGCCATGGCACTGTGCTCCGATTCGATGGGAATATATTCGGCATCCATTTCCTTATCGGTAATAAACTCGATGATTTTTTCTATTATCGTCGTTTGAGGCGTAATCGGGTAAACGGGGATAACCCTTACCCGCGCCAGTCTTACGCCGTGGGCTGCCGCCGAGTTACCCGTAATCATTTTCTTCCCTGAATCCACTCGACCTATTCCTCCTGCATCATATAGATGACACCTCTGGGGCACTCTTCCTCGCAGACACCACACCCCTTGCAGTAGTCATAATTTATTTCGATTCTTGCGCCGTCATCGGAGAAGTAGACCGAACTGTCGGAGCAGAATATATGACAGACACCGCAGGCATTACAGCTCCCGCAACTGAAACAGCGGGCTGCTTCTTTCTGCGCTGCCCTGGCAGAATACCGTTTTCGTACTTCCCTGAAATTCCCGCACCGTTCTCCAGGTGGTAACTCAGGTAGTTCGTTTCTTTTTTCATGTCTGAAATATACATCATTCAGGTCATCGTAACCGATAACCTGCCCGTTAGTTTCATCATCTGAAAACTCACCGCGAAGATACTTGCCGAAGGATAAAGCTCCTTTATCGCCTACAGCTATCGCTTTAATCCTCTGAAGTGTCTCTTTTTCATTAATGCCTTTCAGGTAGCTATCAATACCGATTGCCGCCCTCTTACCGGAACCGATTGCATTGGCAACGGTGCGTTCATAATGGGAAACATCGCCGCCGGCAAATATTTTACTGTCCGATGTCTGTCCGATTCCGTTTATCTTTACAAGCTGCCGCTCCGTTTTGAGAGAACCCGGCAGGACAGAAAGGTCCGCACCCTCTCCCACCGCCAGGATAACGGTATCCGCATCAACCCTGAATTCCGTACCTTTCACCTGCTCTGGAGCGGGTCTCCCGCTTTCATCAGGTTTCCCCAGCCTGTTCCGTACAAATTCGATTCCCGCTACCTTATTCTGCCCGGTAATTAGTCTCAGGGGAGTGGTCAAGAACTGGATTTCTACTCCCTCTTTCCGGCAATCGTTAATCTCGGTTTCCAGGGCAGGCATCTCATCTGCTGTCCGTCTGTAATATATAACCGGCTTTCCACCCAGTCTGAGAACGGTCCTGGCAACATCCACAGCCGTGTTTCCGCCGCCGATAACGGCGACTTTTTTATCGAACCGGTCTATATCGCCTGTTGACACCTTTTTCAGGAAGTCAAGCCCGGGGTAAACGCCTTCTGCTCCCGCTCCCGGAATATCCAGTCTTCCGGGAATATGGGCTCCGGTTGCAATGAAAACGGCGTCGAATGAGTCCAGGTCATTCAGACTAACATTTTTCCCGAGACTCTTGCCGGTATGTATGTCTATTCCCAAAGAGGTCAATCTTTTAACTTCCGTGTCAAGGACTTTTTCGGGAAGGCGGTATTCCGGTATGCAATATCTCAGGACTCCGCCAGTTTTCTGCTCTTTTTCATACACCTCGACCGAATATCCCAGCCTCTTCAGGAAATAGGCGCAGGACAGACCTGCCGGGCCCGAACCTATTAATGCAACTTTCCTTCCGTTGTCAGCCGGGGAGGATTGACCGGCAGAAACAGAGCCGCCGATATACCTCTCCAGACTGTTTATAGCCACGGCTTCGTCGTATTCGGAACGGTTGCAGGAGCCTTCGCAGAAATGAAAACAGACCCGCCCGCAAATTGCAGGGAACGGATTTTCTTCGAGATAGAGTCCGGCAGCCTCTTCCATTCTGCCGTCTTTTACAAGAGTGATGAACCCGCGTACATCCACGCCAGCCGGGCATGCTTCGCCGCACGGCGGAAAAACCTCTCTTACCACCGGCCTGAAGAAACGCCAGCTACCGGTCTTAATCAATTCCGGAACGAACGCTGCCGCCGAGGACCCTATCGGCAGCTCTTTATAGCTGATAGACAGAAACTTATCCGGTCCCAGAATTTTCTTGCCCGTCATTATTTATCCTTACTTCCCGCACATACCGTATGCA
>CAZIYN010000075.1:0-9147 GCA_964543495.1 uncultured Dehalococcoidales bacterium
TAATTACGCTCATGCTGCATTCTGGAAGTCAGAGCTACCATCGCTAGGTTGTGGGCATTCATAATATCATTGATATCACCGGTGAGACCCAGAGAAAACTCGGTCATCGGTATCAGCAGTGAATTACCGCCACCGGCAGCGGTCCCCTTTACATTCATCGTAGGACCGCCCGAAGGCTGACGCAGGGCGCCGCCGACATTCAGTCCGCGTTTGCCCAAACCTTCCATAAGCCCGCAAGAAGTTGTGCTTTTACCTTCGCCGAGCGGAGTCGGCGTAATAGCCGTAACTTCAATGTATTTCCCGTCCGGTTTGTCCTTCAGACGATCGATTATCTTCAAGAAATCCATCTTGGCTATTCTGCCATAAGCAAGTATTTCATCCTTCTGAAGCCCCAGCTTTTCGCGCCATTCATCCGGAGTCGGCATATTTTCTTCTGCCGCTTCAGAAATCTGCCAGTCTGCCATCTTTACTGCATCGTAAGCCATAAGTCCTCCTATAATTAAATAATTATTACTTTATTAATTTGCAGCCGGTGTCTTCGAGTCATCCAGTAACGCCTGATAAATATCTTCTACTGCATCCTTTACCTGCTGGCTAGCTTCAAGCGGTGACTGGTTAGCCAGGTCAGCATCCACCACCGCCTGGTCATAGGGTATGAATCCCAGAAAATCAAAATCGGACAGGGTTGAGATTAGAAATTCCCTGTCCGACTGCTTTCTTACTTTGTTTGCGACAACTGCCAGTTTCTTTATCCCGATATCCGCTGCCAGCTGCCGGATATTAACTGCGGTCTCTATACTCCGCCTGCCGGGTTCGACAACAACGATGAGTTTATCCACCATGCTGGATGTCCCGCGCCCGAGGTGCTCTATTCCCGCTTCCATATCCAGGATAATAACCTCATTTCTGGCGATAAGCAGATGGCTCATTAAAGCCTGTAACAGTGCATTTTCAGGGCAATAACAACCGGTCCCACCCCTCTTCAACCTGCCCATTCTCATCAACCTGATTCCATCGGACTTCAGGGCATATTTCTCAGGTATGTCATCAACCTTCGGGTTCATCGTGAAAAACGGTGCCGATTCTCCCGGTCTCGCCCCTGTTCTTTCCTCGATAAGGTCGGTCATTTCCGATATCGGGGTTATTTTCTCCGCATCGGGAAAGCCGAGAGTAGCCGCCAGATTAGCATCGGGGTCAGCGTCAATGGCAATTACTGAATAGCCGGAATCGGCAAATTTCTTAGAGAGAAGAGATGATAGTAAAGTTTTGCCAACTCCGCCTTTTCCGCTTATAGCTATCTTCATTACGACCTTAATATGGCATAATTAAAGCCGAGCCTTCGGGGGAAGCACTCAGCTTGAAAGCAACCTGTTCTCCGCGCTTACCCTAGACAGTATATCCCAATAATTATTTGCAAGTCAAGTAAAAAGCAAAGCCTATAATCGAGCTTATTATTCGACTGTAACACTCTTGGCGACGTTGCGCGGGAAGTCTATCGGACAGCCCCTCTCTTTTGCTACATAATAGGCAAGCAACTGCAGCGCCACCGCATTCATTACCGGCGAGAATAACCTGTCGACCTTTGGCACTGTAATCACTGCGTCGGCCAGCTCTTCGATAGCCTCGTCCCCGTCTTCCGTTCGCTCTTCCGCAACCACCAGCAGAGGTGAATTTCTTGCTTTCACCTGTTTGATACCCGTAATCATAGGTTCATAGGTATTGTCCCTGGCGAGAAGCGCCACAACGGGTACGTTTTCACCCAGCAGCGTAAAAGGACCGTGCTTCAGTTCTCCGGCCGCATATCCTTCCGCATGAATGTATGAGACCTCTTTCATCTTGAGAGCCCCTTCGAGGGCTATCGGATAGTTCAACCCTCTTCCGATGAAGTAAGCATTTTCATACTTCGAAATAACTCTGGCTTGCTCAACAATAGCATCTTCATTATCGAGCACCTGCTGCACCTTGTTCGGTAATTGCCTGAGCTCTACAAGCAGAGCAGCCAGTCTTCTGGCATCTATCTTTGAATAAGACATCGCCAGCCAGTAGAGCACCATCAGCTGGGCAATAAAGGTCTTTGTTGCAGCAACGCTTATTTCGGGACCGGCCCTGGTATATATCGTCTGGTTGGCTATCCTGGTTGCGGTACTGCCGACCACGTTGCATATGGTTATCACGCGGCTGCCGGCTTCGCGTAGCCGTCTTATCGACTTCAGGGTATCGGATGTTTCTCCCGATTGCGAAATAGCGATAGCAATCGTACCTGAGAGTACGTTCGTATAATAATTGAATTCATGGGCTTCTTCCACTCTCACGGGCACAGCCATCAGCTCTTCCATAATGTGCTTGCCGGTAAGCGCAGCATGATAAGCGGTCCCGGTTGCCACCATGAGTATAGACTCGATTCCTTTATCCCTTACTGCCGGTAAATCTACTATTTGTTCGGCATTTTTCGTATATTCTCCCAGAGTATCCCTTATGACTTTCGGTTGCTCGTGAATTTCCTTAATCATAAAGTGTTCATAACCTGATTTCTGCGCCTCTGCCATATTCCAGGCAACCTTCCGCTCTTCATATTCAACTTCTTTACCGTTCCTTCTTATCTTCACCCCGTCCCCGGTTACCATCCCGGTATCTCCGTCTTCCAGGTATACCACCCTGTCTGTATAACCGAGTATCGCCGGTACATCGGAAGCAATAAAGTTCTCCCTGTCCCCTATCCCTATTGTCAGGGTGCTGAATTTCTGAGCAGCAATAAGGTGCGGTTGCCCTCTCATAAGGACGATGATTGCATATGAACCTTCGATATCTCCTATCGCCCGTTCTACAGCCAGCTCCAGGCTGCTTTCATAATATTTCTCAATAAGGTGGGGTATCACCTCTGTATCGGTATCGGACACCAGATTATGGCCCTCTTTCGCAAGCTGGCTCCTGAGTTCCTGGAAATTGGTTATTACTCCGTTATGCACGACAGCTATATCACCCGTACAATCAAGGTGCGGATGAGCGTTTATCGTCGAAGGGACACCGTGAGTCGCCCACCTTGTATGAGCAACTCCCGCCTTGCCATCGAATTGAGGCGATTCCTTTTGCAGTTCCTCCACCCTTACTGCGTTCTTATACATATTTATCCCGTTTGAGTCCACGGCGAAACCACAGGAGTCATATCCCCTGTACTCCAGCTTTTTCAGGCAGTCCAGCAGTATTGCCTGGGCTTTTTTATTACCTATATATCCGATAATTCCGCACATAATTTCTTAGACCACATAACTCCTGTCGGGTAATTTCCCGCTTATCAGTTTCATAGACTGTACTTTACCGTAATTCCCGAGAATAACCCCGGGCTGGGCAACCACTCCGCTGCCCAGAGTACAGCCGGTCCCGAGCATTGCGCCCACTTTCACATAATAATGTCCGGCATTTACCCTGACTTCTGCTTCGTTGCTGCAGGCTGTCAGGTGCCCCTCAATGACGCATCCGTCATCGATTACCGAGTCCTGTATTACGGAACCGGAACCGATATGAACGTCATGCCCTATTACACTGTTTTTTATCTCTGTGAAAGGTGATATCACCACGTTATTACCTATACTTGTTGCGGAAGAAATATAAACATTCGGGCCGATATCGCAGTTAGACCCGATTCTCACCGGACCCGTAATATATGAATTGGACCTGATAACCGTGTCATTGCCGACTGAAACAAGTCCGTTTAACGAAGCTCCGGCTTCGATAGTCCCGCCGACCTTATCGGGAATACCGGGGAGAACCGCGCTGTTCAAGCTTAATATATCCCATGGATAAACAGTATCGAGCCATGTATCGAATGTCTCCAGTGCTCTTACTGTATAACCTTTATCTATCATTATATTTATCACGTCGGGGATTCCCGTCTCGTTATCTATATAATCGAAAATTTCTTTTGTGAAAGCGTAAATGCCGGTATTCACAATTCCACTGGAAGCTTCCTCCGGTTTCTCAATTATGCCCCTGATAATCTCCTCATCAGTTACAACCATTCCGTACCTGTATGTATTTTCAACCTTTTTAACCAGGATTGAATTTGGAGACGTCTGGGTGAAATCGGCGATTGTGACTGCCTCTATCAGGTTGTCACCCGGCAGGACCATAAATTCATCGCCCACCGTATCTTTTGCTTTCATCAGGGCATGAGCGGTCCCGAGCTGCTTTTCCTGCGTAATGTAATCTATATTTACGCCGAATTCCTCTCCGTTCCCCATGTAATCGAAAACCTGCTCTTGCCTGTAACCGACAACGATTATGATATCCCTGATTCCATTATGTGCTAAGGATTCTACAACGTACTGCAATATCGGTTTGCCGGCTATGAAGAGCATTGTTTTCGGCCTGGTTACCGTAAACGGCCTCAGTCTCTGTCCTTCACCGGCTGCCAGAATAACCGCCTGCTTCATTTCTCCACTTCCCTAGAATATTTTTGAATTCGGTGAAATAACGCCGTGAGCCAGGGCTCCGGGTCCTATCTGGACGTTATTCCCTATTATTGTACCTATATTAATACAAGCGTTAATACCGGTTCCAACATCATCCCCTATTATAGCTCCGAGTTTACGCCTTCCGGTAGTTACGCCGGCTGCTGTCACTTCTTTATCATCCAACCTCAGATTGGCGATTTTTGTACCCGCTCCCAGATTACACCTCTCACCTATGACACTGTCGCCTACGTAGTTGTGATGGGGTATCTTGGTGCCGTTCATTATTATTGAATTCTTTACTTCCACGGCAGCTCCGATATGGCAGTTATCGCCTATCGCCGTGCTTGGACGGATATAGCAGTTCGGACCTATATCACAATTCTTTCCTATAATAACAGGACCCACTATATAGGAACCTGATTTTACAACTGTACCTTTTGCGATTGATACCGTGCCTTTCAGCACAATATTATCCTCGACTTCTCCCAGATTTTCAGGTTCGGTCTTCGACAGCAGGTATTCGTTTGCCGACAGCATATCCCAGGGGTAGCTGGTATCCAACCAGAAGTCGATTTTTTTATACGTAATACTGCAATTCTCATCTATCAGTAACTGGAGAGAATCCGTAATTTCATACTCTCCGCGCTGGGATTTGGGAGTCCTTGCGATAGCAGTGAAAATGTCCGGTGTGAAATGATAGAGACCGGCGTTTGCCAGCTTCGAAGGCGGCTTACCCACCTTCTCATGGATTCTAATCACCCTGTCCTTATCCACTTCGACCAGCCCCAGGCCCTCTGTATTTTCCACCTCGAAAAGGCTCATGGTGATTTCATCTCCGGAAACCAGACTTGAGATATCATCACGGGAAACGATAATATCTCCGTTTATCATCAGGAAATCGCCGTTCACAAGCTCCTCTACGTTCCTTAAAGCATCCGCCGTCCCGAGTTGCTTACGCTGGGTGGAATATTCTATCTTCACATTCCATTTTTGACCCGTACCGAAATAGTTGCGAATCTGTTCGTCATGGTAGCCGACCACGAAGATAAGTTCGTCTATACCTGCCTCTCTGACCTCAATCAGCAGATGCTCCACTATGGGTCTATTCGCAATCGGGAGCATCACTTTCGGTCGGGTATAAGTAAGAGGATGCATCCGGTTTCCTTCACCGGCAGCCAGAATAATCGCCTTCATCCCGCTATCTTCTCCCCGGTTTCTTTTATATGCGCATTAACAATGTTGACCCCTGCATCATACAACTTTTTCAGTTTCACTTCATCCTTTGCCTCGGCAGTAATCCTGATTTTGGGTTCCGTTCCGGAAGCCCGTATCAGCAGCCAGCCTTCCTGAAAGCCTGCTTTTATTCCATCGATACTATTTATAGATATAGCTCCTATCTCCTTCAATTTCGATTCCAGCCCGGATTCCACGGTTCCTCTGCCTTCGACGCTGCCACGCATCAACGGATACTGAGGAATACTGTCAACCAGCCCGGACAGTTTCTGCTCGGCGGCAATAGCCACGATTTTCGCGGCGGCGTATATACCGTCCGGACAGAGTGAATTTTCAGGAAATATCCAGCTGCCGGAAGGTTCGCCGCCGAATTCTCCGCCGTTTCTCAGTTCATTCGAAACATAGGTATCTCCCACGGGGGTCCTTATCACTTCAAAACCAGATTCATCTATAACCATTGAGGCATCGATAGTGGTAACCACCTTCTTTGCTTCCGCCTGTCTGGCAAAGAGTAACAGCAGTTTGTCTCCGGGAATAAACCTGCCTCTATCGTCCACCGCCATCATCCTGTCCGCATCACCGTCATGCGCGATTCCAAGGTCTGCTCCCAGTTCTTTTGTAGCCTGTATCAGGTCTTTCAGGTTTTCTTCGGTAGGTTCCACCGCACGCGGGAAAAATCCGGTAGGATAGCAGTTTATAGCTACTACCTCGCACCCCAGCCTCTTCAACAGTTCGGGAGTGATAACGGAAGCGGCTCCGCAGCCGCAGTCCAGTACAACTTTAAGATTGAATCCTCCGGGAATATTAATAAGGATATGCTCGATATGTTCCTGTACGGCTCTTTCATCGGTGGAACTGTTCTCGATTTTATCCCATTTCTCGGCACTCAATGAGTCTTCCGAGACCAGTTTTTCTATCTGCTCCTGCTGTCCGGCATCAAAAGCCGAACCTCCCGGATTTATCAGCTTGATTCCGTTGTATTCAGGGGGATTATGCGAAGCGGTAATCATCGCCCCGGCCTGGAATTCCCCGGTCTTAAGTGCCAGTGTGGGAGTCGGCAGGATTCCCGCATCACAGCACCGGGAACCGGTGGCAAGTACACCCGAGATAAAGGCATGTTTTACAGCATCGCCGGAAGTCCTGGTATCTCTCCCTACAACCACACTCTTATAAACACTCCCTACCGCCATTCCGACCTTTAGAGAAAGCTCTACCAACTCTCTATCGGCTATTCTTCTTATTCCGGAGGTACCGAACAATTTCATATTGCGTTGATTGTAGTCCCAGCCATTAAGCTTGTCAATTTACCGTACGGTCATTATCAGGCTCAGGGTATTGTATATCTCACCTCTTTCGTTATCGTACAGGAGAAATCCCACCGTCTGGTTATCACCGGCTTCATTCAGAACAAACCCGGTCATTTCTTCCCATTTGTCATCATGTTCCAGGACAACTTCTTCAACTTCGACTAATATCGTCTCGTCTATTTTCACGGCAAGTTTATATGACATCGTCCTGTACTCGTGGTTCACGATTCCAACCAGCACCACCGCCTCTTCACCGGCATCAATTTCCCGCGGATAATTGCTGGCTTTCCCTTCCGTATCAAGTAAGTAAAATTCTGTAAAAGGCTCTTCGAATGGATAGTTGACGCTATAATATAAAGCTACCGTAGAGCTCACTATAAGAAGTACCAGGACGCCGGACAGTACTTTGCCCCATATCCTGCGTTCTTCGCCTGAACTGTTTCCGGCCTCTTTTTCTTCCATATAATTCCAATCTTGTTCTCTTAAACCAGAAGTATAATGCAACTTGTTGTTAATGACAATGGGTCTGACACTCTTTTGACCATATATTGGTTTGATGATAGAATTATCTGAAAGAATTTGATGGTTGGTTAAAAGGAGAACCGGCAATGTCAGGACATTCAAAATGGTCGTCAATCAAGCATCAAAAGGGCGTGGCGGATGCCCGCCGCGGACAACTGTTCACCAAGCTTACCCGCGAAATAATCGTTTCCGTACGTGAAAGCGGCAGTAATCCGGATATGAATTTCAGGCTACGCCTCGTTATCCAGAAAGCCCGTGATAATAATATGCCGCTGGACAACATAGAAAGAGCTATTAAACGCGGCAGCGGTGAAATCGAGGGCGTCACTTTTACCGAAATGGTGCTCGAAGGCTACGGCCCGAGCGGAGCAGCTATCCTGGTCCAGGCTCTCAGCGACAACAAGAACCGGACCCTCCAGGAAGTGCGTAATATATTTTCCCGGAACAACGGCAATCTCGGAGAGAATGGATGCGTTGCCTGGCTGTTCGAGTCCAAGGGGCTTATCCTTATTGAGGCGAACGACCTGGATACCGAGGAACTGGCACTCAAGGCTATAGATGCCGGAGCCGAGGATGTAAAGATTGAGAATAACCACGTTGAGATATATACATTACCAGAAGACTTCGAAGCGGTCAGAGCCGCGCTTGATGAAGATAGTGTACCGATTGTCTCTTCAGAAGTGTCCATGATGCCCAAGACTACCGTCGAACTCGATGAAAAACAGTCGATTCAAACACTGAAGCTTATAGACAAACTCGAGAACCTCGATGAAGTGCAATCGGTATCCAGTAACGTAGATTTTTCAGAAGACGTTTTGGACAAGTACCAAGAGCAGTCCTGACGGATATACGCTCTCGCCCTTTACGCTTGATGATACGAGCTTATAGATGAGGATACTGGGGATAGACCCTGGCACGGTTGCAATGGGTTACGGGGTAATTGAGAGCAGAGATTCGGAAACGACTCTGATTGATTGCGGCGTATTAACAACATCCGCACGCTCTCCTATGGGAGAGCGCCTTGTTTATCTGTACAGGAATATCCTTGAAATCATCGACAATTCACGGCCCGATATCATCGCAATCGAACAGCCATTTGTCTCAAAGAATGTAAAAACCGCCTTCGCTATAGGCAGGGCTCAGGCAATCGCCATACTGGCAGCAGCCGACCGGGGAGTCCCTTACCGCGAATATTCACCGGCGCAGGTAAAACAGAGAGTGGCAAACTACGGCGCAAGCTCGAAGGAGCAGATCCAGGAAATGGTCAGGCTTCAACTCGGGCTTGCAGAAGCTCCCAGTCCGAGCGATGCTTCTGATGCCCTGGCAGTAGCCCTTTGTCACATCAGCGAAACGCATATCGAAGATATCTTATCTGGCCAGCAGTAAAGGAGAAAATATGATAGCCAGTCTTCAGGGAAAACTTGAATCACTCGGAGGGGATTGGGCGATTGTTAATGTAAGCGGAGTGGGTTTCCAGGTATATATGCCCACCTCTACTCTCACCACACTCGGAGCCGTCGGCAGTGAAACACACCTCCATACTCAGCTTATACTTAGGGAGGACGGCGCCGCCCTCTACGGATTCAGCACCGTCGAAGAACTGGAACTTTTTCAGATACTTATCGGTGTCTCGG
>CAZIYN010000076.1:0-9078 GCA_964543495.1 uncultured Dehalococcoidales bacterium
GGTACGGGCAGCGAAGTAACGAGCGTGGCCGTGCTTACCGATCCCGATGAGCAGAAGAAAAAGGGCATCGGCGGCCCCGCCGTGAGGGGTACACTGGCGATTGTAGACCCTCTCCTGACCGTCGGAATGCCGCCCTCGATTACAGCCGATACCGGTATGGACGCTCTCAGTCATGCTATCGAGGCATTAACTGCCATCAGGGCAAATCCGTTAGCCGACGTGCTGGGTGAAAAGGCTGTATCTCTGGTGATGGAATACCTCCCCACAGCGGTAAAAGACGGCTCGAATATCGAAGCCAGAACGAAGATGAGTTTCGCTGCGATGATTGCCGGATGGTCGTTTATTAATTCGAACACACAGCTGGGACATTCGGCAGGTCATACACTCGGTGCCATGTACCATATTCCCCATGGGAATGCCTGCGGAGTCATCCTTCCGGAGATAGTGGAGTTTCTCTCCGATACCGTGCCGGATGCGGTAAGGCGGGTCGGAATGGCGATGGGATTAAAGACCGGTGAAAACGTTTCTCCTGAAAACGCAGGGATAATGGTCCGGGATGCGCTGATTGAATTCAATAAGAAGATAGGGCAAAAAACGCTGAAACAGCTTAATATCAAGGAATCTGAGCTTCCGGCAATTGCCGAATCGGCCGCCGGTGAATTTCTGACGGCTTCCAGCCCGAAAAAGACCACCGGTGATGATTTTCTGAAAATGCTGAAAGCGGCCTATGCGCGCTAGTTCCCTGTATTCACGGCAGCTATCCCATATGGTGCCATAACCGCTTACTCCCGGTTGATTGGTGTCAGCGGCACTTTCGGGTCGGGGAATCCCGGTCCCATTAACGCAAATATCATCGATAGCGCCATATCGTCGATACGCTTGAAATCGGTGCCCTGCACCGTATCCGGTACGGGATACGGCCAGTCCATCTGCCGGAAAGCCTGCTGGACCGTTATTCCGGAGCCGTGCAGCTCGCCGGCGCGGGTGATACAGTATGCAAGAGCCGCCCCGCCGTCCTCGGGAGGAATCATCCCTTCGTAGCCGGGCATGTTGCGGGGTATCGTGGTTGTCCTCGGCATATCCGTAGGTCGCGGAGCCGCACTGCGGGGGAAGCCGATACCCGCCGGCAGAAATGTAAAGACAGATACGCCGGTTTCTTCCACCGGTCCCAGTTCTCCTGCCAGCGACATCATTATTGAGGTGGCTGCGGATTTTGCAGCGCAGTAGTTGCTCGGTCCCACCGGGTACCGGAAAGCCGTCGTCATATACGTTACCACACCGTGATGCCTTTCCTGCATTCCGGGCACGAATAGCTGTATCCCGAGAAGTGTGCCGCGTGCTGATATCTCGCACTGCCTGTCCAGCTGGTGAATCGTAGATTTCAGGATAGGTGCCCCGAGGGACATATCCATGGCGGTATTGACCAGGATATCCACCTTCCCGAAAGTATCGAAAGCCTTCTCGGCCATTGCTTTCATGGCGGACTCGTCGGAAACGTCGGTTGATACGAACAGGGTGGTCCCGGGTTCGTTCTCGCTATTGATGAGTTCCTCCGCCTCCTTTCCTGCCTCCGGAGTTACGTCGGCGATAACCACCTTCGCTCCCAGCCACGCCAGGCTTCTGGCTGTGCCCAGTCCCACGTTGCCTGTCCCGCCGGTAACTACGGCCACTTCTCCGGCCAGGATACCTTTCTTCAGACCCGTCTTATCCATAGCGAGCGGACCGACATCGAGAATCCTGTCCATACGAACACCTCCTGCACTGTCAGACTTCAAATGTCATCATCAGGACGCTGAGGTTAGAGGTCCGAATCCCATCGCCCCGACCATCTATTTACAATTCCCCAACTTACGCTTCCTTATCGTCAGAATCCAGACCGGACTGAGATAAGATATCTTGGAACTGATTAGTTAATTCAGGAAAATTAAGTTTATTTATTGATAATTGGACGCAATGAAACACAATTTCCTGAGCTAGCTGCAACGTATTAATATAAGCAGGTGGTTCTCTATAAGAGGGAAGTCTATGAAACTTATGTAACGGTTCATTACATATACGAAAACTAGTGTTTTTTAAACTAAGCCAAGTACCATGTAAATCACTACTTGTGGGTGTATACACTAATCTATAAAAACGTTGCAAACCCGTTCTCTCTGCTAGTTGTCTTGCAGTTTTATCAGTCCAATTACCTAATTCAATATCTAACATCTCTATTCCAAATCCACCATGCTCTTGAGCGATGTCTTCGACTTCAAGACCCTCCATCGTAGTTTCACCGGAATAATTATCTTGAAGATGTAACATCAGCAACTTCTCTTGCCCTTCTCCATATTCAATAAATTTCGTAAATTCTTCTTCTGTGCCAAATTGAACTAGATACGAGTAAGTGATAGCACAGTCGACTAAGCACCTCAAGATAATACCGCTTATATCACGACTCCATAAATTGGGGTCTTCTAACAATAAACAGTATAACCTGATAAGACGAGATATGAGTCCGAAAATAACATCATTCTTATTCGTATCATAAAGGTCAAACTGAACCTTTTTCCAAATATTTGTGATGTATTCACGAGCGATATTCACGTTGTGGTTTATCACTTCCAGAAGAGGGGGAAGGTCATCCTCTATAACTGGTTTTGATCCCATAATATAAAAATTACGTGGTTTACAAATTGTGAGTTCAAAATTGTGGCGCCAAAAATACTTAGACCAAGAAAAAGTCTTGTATTGTTTTTCTTGCCCGAATTCCATATTCATAAAGATTCTAGCAAATTGCTGAACGCGATATTTTTCCTCTTCTGTACAATTCTTAGCGTATTTTGGAAGTAAATTTACAATCTCCATATCACGCATCAAATGAATTCTACCGTGTTTGAAAGCCCTTCCTAGAGGGATTGCTCGTAGATGACCAGCATAAAGATCTTTACCAGGATATAATTTGATTACTAAATTTCTTAATCTACTTAATTCCACTTCGGGATCAAGAGATCCTTCTTTATTGATTTGGTCATCATCGATAAGCCAATAAGCTGGATTATCTGGATAGAAAGAAAGAATTCTCCCAATCGGTCTATGAAATATACTTACGATTGAATCCCTGTATTTTTCTTTAAATTCTTCGCGTTTATCTACAGGTACCAAGCCAAAATCTGATATAAATCCATACGCGTAATTACCATCTGGGATATAGAGGTCAATTAAATCCATAAATTCGTCATATTGCTTATGACAAGTTTCGAATGAATATATATCAGCTAATGACGCGATCCATAAATGCTCAGGAAGTAGATTACGCACCCATTCCACTGGTACGATATTCATTTCACTTAAAGAAGAATGGAGTTTAGAGCCTTTCATTTTTAATCTTTTTATAGGAGTATATCTTCCAGACCCTCTCTTCTTTGTTCCTTTTTTCTTAGACATTTTTTTATCCACATCTTTTCAAAAAGTACAGTAGTTAGAAAGATTATGAAATCACTCTCAGAATTAATTAATCCAACTTCTTTGCCTCTTCCCACAATTTATTCTGTTCCTCGAAAGAGAGCTCGGCGAAGTTTACTCCCCTCTCGCTGCAGAGTTCTTCCATCTTCGAGAAACGTCTGTAAAATTTATTATTGGCTCCTCGCAGGGCAGCTTCGGCGTCGATTCCTTCCCAGCGGGCTACATTGACCAGAGTAAACAGGAGGTCGCCGAATTCCTTTTCTTTTTCCTCGCGTTCTTTCGAGTCCTTGATTTCCCTGATTTCCTCGACTACCTTGTCGATTACTCCCTCCATATTCTCCCACTCGAAACCGACGCGTACAGCACGGCGTGAAATCTCCCGGGCGTATGCCAGGGCCGGCATATGCTTCGGCACGCCGTCCAGCATGGAAACTCCCTCTTCTCTTTCTTCCCTTTTCAGCTCCTCCCAGTTCTGCATTACTTCCGTGGAATCCTTTACCTCCCGCGAGCCGAAGACATGGGGGTGACGGCGCACTATTTTTTCGCTGATGCTTCTTATAACGTCGCTTATCTCAAATTCGTCGTCATCTTTGGCAATCTGGGAGTGGAGCATAATCTGCAGAAGAATATCCCCCAGCTCTTCACAGAGTTTTTCGGCATCACCCTCATCGAGGGCTTCCAGCGCCTCGTAGCATTCGGACAGCAGGTTTTCACGCAGGCTCCTGTGAGTCTGCTCTTTATCCCAGGGACACCCGTCCGGCGCTCTTAGCCTGGCGATTAACTCTACAAGGGAATCGAACTTGCTCAGGTCTTCAGGTACTGACAAGATTACCTCCTTTGACCAAATTATTTAGGCGGAACAGGGATGAATCAACAAAGGTCAGCTGCTTCTACAACTCCGCCAGTATCCTGTTAAAATAAGCCATACCCACCTCATCCAGACCGGTTTTTGCATCCTCATTCAGCCACCACAACGACCCTACACAGTTACGATAGCGGTAAAGTGTGCGTAAGCCCTGAATGCAGGGTAATGATTCTTCCAGCTTTTCTCGCGACCCGAAATATTCTACCAGGAACCGTTCTGTATCTTCCTCTGACCGGTCTATATAGGATAAACCGCAGGCTAAATCACACAGCGGCGAACTGATTCGCGCCGCTCCCCAGTCGGCTAACACTAATGTGCCATCAGGTTTTAACATGATATTATCACCGGCGATATCATCGTGGGTCAATGCCGGTCGAGTGTTCTTTAATTTATCTTCAACGCCGGGAATAAGAGCGCTATATTTATTGTGGTATTGGCGCACAATCTCCAGCTTGGGTTTTTCGGTTTCAGGCAAGCCTTCCCAGTAATCCTCCCCATTAAGTGCGATATTGAAAAAGTCTGTAAACCGTTTGCTTATCGACCAGGCGATGTCCGGTAGGTCATTTGGGATGCTTTCAATATTAGGGAGTTCTATATCATGCAATTTACGGAGCGTGCGGGCTAACCGGGGTAACCAGGTCTCTCCTCTTACCTCATCCGGCGAAGGATAAGTCAGGTACTCCATCAGGAAACCGCAGACATCTTCCAACCACTCCCCTACCTCTGGAACCTGAGATTTTAGAGGCGAGGTATTCAAATACTGCAGTAACTGGTATTCGGTTGATAAAGTGCCGATTCTCTCCTCGTCTCTAGCTATTTTCATAGCGTGTTTCTCACTGTCCCGCTCTATAATCAGGACTTCTGCCGTGTACCCAAACTCAACAGCCTGCACAGTCCATCTGTTCCTCTCAAGGAATCCGGAAACTGCCTTACGTGAAGTAATATCTTCGATAGACATCCTTTTTTACCCGTCTCTTTAGGCTCCAGACGGCAGTACTGCCCCCATCAACTTCTGCTGTCCCCGAAGGAATTCGACGGCGGTCATCGCCTTCTTCCCCTCGAGCTGTACTTTCAGCACGCCGAGTACTCCGTCCCCGGTACCGACACCGAATCCCGCCTTTTCTTTTTCAACCGCCGTCACCAGCCCGGGACGGCTCTCAGTCGTTCCGGGCAGAGGTACGGCCTCGATTATCTTCAACTGTTTGCCCTGCCACATGGTATAGCATCCCGGCCAGGGCTGATAAGCCCGCACTCTGCGCCAGATATCAAACGCCGGCAGGGCCCAGTCGATTTCTCCCTCTTCCTTGGATATCATCTCGCAGTAGGTAGCTTCGGTATCATTTTGCGGTCTGGGAGTGATTTCTCCGCCTATGTACCTCGGTAATACTTCCAGCAGCATCTCCGCCCCCACCAGCGAAAGTTTCGCCGTCAGAGAACCTGTCGTGTCATACGGTGAGACCGGCACCTTTGCCTGGACCAGTACCGGGCCGGTATCGGTCCCGGCATCCAGGAGCATTATACTGACGCCGGAGAATTCGTCACCGCAGAGTATAGCCGCCGCCACGGGTGAAACCCCCCTGTGTTTCGGCAGCAGCGAAGGGTGTATGTTTACGCAACCGTATTTCGGGATGTCCAGCACTTCCTGCGGCAGTATTTTCCCGTAAGCAGCCACCACCGCTAAATCCGGCTGGACCGCCCTCAACTCTTCTATGGTCTCTCTTTTTCTGAAACTTGCCGGCTGGAGCACGGTAAGTCCCAGGTCATCCGCCTTTTTCTTTACCGGAGAAGACGCAAGAGAGCGTCCCCTTCCCGCTTTTCGGTCCGGCTGAGTATAGACGGCCGCCACTTCATATCCGCCTGAAAAAAGGCGTTCCAGCGGCGTAACGCTGAAGTCCGGAGTACCCATAAATACCGTTTTTAATACTTCCATCTTAGCGCTAATTTTAACACCCTATTTTTTTAATAACAACCAAAATGGTTTATGACTATCCGTTAATAATTAGGCAAAAATGGAAGTCTGACGGACTTTTTTAGAGAGACCTGTTGTCAAAACCGCCCATCAGTTGCCATCAAAAACCTTGCCATCATATAAGACATTTCTGGTATATTTTAACTATTCCTTTAAGATTTTTCTGTCTTTCGCCCCTGTTAAGGCGAAGCGCTAAGCATAGGATGATTATTACCTCGAATTATCGGGACTGAGTTTTAAGACTGAAGAACAGGGAGAAGAATTTGGCAGAATTAAAACCTGCAGGAGAGCTCTGGGAAACCGCCCTGGGCGAACTGCAACTCCAGGTAAACAAGCCGAACTACCGTACCTGGCTGGAAAGGACAACCGGACTTAGTCACCAGAAAGATGCCTTTGTCATCGGAGTACCGAATACTTTCGTTGCAGAGTACCTTGACAAAAACCAGCGCTCATTAATAGAGAAAGTACTTACCGGTATCATCAGGCGAGATATCCGGGTGCAGTTCCAGGTTAATGAAAGTCCGCAAAAAGTCGCCGCGGGCGGTAAGAACCGCGGAAAACTATCTCCCGCTCAGCAGTCCCGTCTTCCCCTGTTCAATCCTAAATATACATTCGATTCTTTCATCGTCGGCGGTTCGAACCAGCTCGCCCACGCTGCCGCCCTAGGAGTGGCCGAGGACCCCGGCAACGGCTATAACCCGCTGTACATATACGGTAAATCGGGACTGGGGAAGACCCATCTTCTGCAGGCAATAGGACACCACGCCCTTGATAATAACCTCAATGTCATGTATGTCCGTGCCGAAGAATACACGAACCAGTTGATGAGTGCTCTCAGGGAGAAAAAAACGGATGAATTTCGCAACAGGTACCGGAGCGTTGATATGCTGCTCATCGACGATGTTCAGTTCTTCAGCGGCAAGACCCAGACAGAGGAAAACTTCTTCCACACTTTCGACGAACTGCACAATGCGGGACACCAGATAGCCATCACCAGCGACCGCTCTCCGAGGTCGATACCCTCCCTCCAGGGAAGACTCCGCTCCCGCCTTGCCTGGGGACTGGTAACGGATATAAAAGCGCCCGATTTCGATACCCGTATATCAATCCTCCAGAAAAAAGCCAGCCAGCAGGGAGTGGAAGTTACCGACGATGTTCTCGAGTATATCGCTCTCCAGGTCAGGCAGAGCATCAGGGAGTTGGAAGGTTCTCTGAACCGGGTTGTCGCTTACGCAAGGCTGGTCAGGTCCATACTTACTACGGAACTCGCCGCGAAAGCTCTTAAGGATATTGCGGATGTCGAAATCAAGTCCGTTCCGGTAACCCCCGCCATGATAATGGAAGCTGTGGTTAACCACTTCCAGATGACGCCGTCCGAGCTTAAAGGCAGGAAGCGCGACGAAGCAACCGCGCTGGCGCGGCAGGTCGCCATGTACCTCATCAGGCAGGAAACGGACTGCTCACTTGCCGAGGTGGGGAAGGATCTGGGAGGAAGGACTCCCGCAACCGTAAGCCATGCTTATCAAAAAATCGCCACCGATATTATCAACTCCCCGTCATTAAGGCGAAAGGTTTTAGATATCCAGCAGGATGTTGTTTTCGCCGCCCGCATCAGCGGTTAATGCAGGGGTATCATTTTTACCAGAAACGCCCCAATATTTTAAAAAGTCCTTACCCTTTTTAATAACTCCTCATCCGCCAGTCTTAAAAACGGGCACCTATTAATGGCCAGCCCTGAATTTTAACCTCGACAAATTCGTGCTACTATTATTAATAATGATAGTCCCTTCAATCATTAACAATACGATTAAAAGTTTAGAGGTTATTATTGTTCGATAAGGTAAATATTAGAGTCGAGGCAGGTAGAGGAGGAGCCGGTGCCATCAGTTTCCGCCATGAGAAATACGTGCCCTATGGCGGACCTGACGGTGGGGATGGCGGGGACGGCGGTGATGTAGTGGTGTCTGTGGATGCCGGTATGAGTGACCTGCGCCATTACCGGCAGAACAAGCTGTATAAGGCGAAAAACGGAGGAAACGGGAGCGGGCAGAAAAAGCATGGAAAACGCGGGGATAGCTTGCTCCTGCCTGTGCCTGCGGGTACGATGGTTATCAACAGCACTGCGGGTGGCGACGAACTTCTGGCAGACTGCAGCGGCCAGGGTCAGAAAGAGATAGTGGCGAACGGCGGTAGAGGCGGCCTTGGTAATGTTCACTACTCTTCATCGACCAATCAGGCCCCGAGGATTGCCCAGAAGGGTGAAGCCGGCGAAACTTTAGTGCTAACACTGGAACTCAGGCTGATTGCAGATATCGGCATTATCGGTTTTCCCAATGCCGGCAAGTCTACTCTCCTGGCCTCTGCATCAGCGGCGAAACCCAGGATAGCCAGCTATCCGTTTACGACACTCGAGCCGGTGCTGGGGGCTGTCGAGTCTGGTATGGAGAGTTACGTCTGGGCAGAGATACCTGGGCTGATAAAAGACGCCCACGCCGGAAAAGGGCTGGGGCACGAGTTTCTACGCCATATTATACGCACCAAAATTCTTTTGCACCTTATTGACGGTACGTCGACGTCACCGCTCGAGGATATGGTACAGGTTAATACGGAGCTGGCTCTTTACGACCCGGTCCTTGCCGGAAAGCAGCAGGTTGTCGCCGTTAATAAAACAGACCTGCCTGAGGTAAAAGAGCGACGTACTGAGATAGAGAACGTTTTTAAAGAAGTCGGTATCCGTGTACTGTTTTTATCCGCAGAGACAGGACGCGGTGTCCGGGGACTTGTCACAGAAACGGTCCGG
>CAZIYN010000077.1:0-9042 GCA_964543495.1 uncultured Dehalococcoidales bacterium
GGATTAATAGAAATAATTTGTTAAATTAGTTCGGAAATAGTATTAACTATTCTGTCCGGTCGGACTGCCGGTTCTTCCGGCAGTCCCTCTTTACGCCAGTCCACCCAGATACCGTAAATCCCCACCTTCTTAGCTCCGCTGATGTCCCTTGCCAGACTATCGCCTACCATCCAGGTTTCTCCGGCGGGGACACCGAGTTGTTCCAGAGTATGAAGAAACACTTTCTCATCCGGCTTTTGTGTACCGAACTCCCCTGACACAAGAATATAATCGAAATAAGTTCCCAAATTAAATTTGTTTATCTTCTTCCGCTGGAATTCCGAACCACCGTCGGTTAACAACGCCAGTTTAAATCCCCTTTTCATGAAGTGTTTCAGTGTATCGATAGCTCCTGGAAAAAGAGTAATCGTGTCTTCTCTCTGAGTAGTGTAGATATCTGCAAGCTGATTGCCGACTTCGGTATTATCGATTCCGAGGTTTGAAAAAGCCAGTGCAACTATTTCACGGCGGGCTTTAAAAAGGTCTGAGGTACCTATAAAGCGTCTTTTATCGTCATCCCAGTACCAGTTCCGGGCTCCATCGATTGCTTCCATAAGCTTTACCGCATCGAGCCCGATAAGCGGGGAATACCACTCGCAGAGCTGCATCCAGAGCGTACCTGAATCAGTGGCGGAGGCAACAATAGTGTCGTCGAGGTCGAAAATAATTGCTTTCGGTTCCGGCAAATCGACCATTCTAATCTTCCATCGCTGAAATCTTCTCTATCCGCGGAATATGCCTTCCGCCTTCGAAACCGGTGGTAAAGAAGGTATTTAGTATATCTTCAACCCCGTCCAGTCCGTATTCGGCGCCCAGACAGAGGATATTAGCGTTATTGTGCTGGCGGGCGCGGGAAGCATCGAACGTATTGCGGCACATCGCTGCCCTGATTCCCTTTATCTTGTTGGCGGAAATGCACATACCGATGCCGGTACCGCATATCAGGATACCGTAATCCACTCCACCGTCGATTACCTCTTTGCCCACTTCCCTGGCTAAATCCGGATAATCCACCGCGTCGGGCGTATTGGTGCCGAAGTCTTTGTATTCGTGTCCGGCTTTCTCAAGCATTTCCAGGACTGCTTTTTTATAGTCTATCCCCCTGTGGTCGTTGCCGATTGCAATACGCATTTTATTGTCCTCCTCAGGATAGTATACCGCACACGCCCTCGATTTCTTCCGCAGATATAGCACCTTCACGTAATATAACTGGTTTCTCCCTGGTAACATCCACGACCGTGGACTCCTTACCGCCCGGGCATTTTCCCCCGTCGATAACCAGGTCTATTCTGTCTCCCAGCTGTTCTTTCACTTCCTCGGCCATCAGCGGACTTGGTCCTCCGCTCAGATTGGCGCTGGTGCCTGTCATCGGGGCCTGTATTCCCCGTATCAGGGCAATCGGCACGGGATGGTCGGGGATGCGGACGGCGATAGTACTACCTTTATTGCCCGTTATTCTGGGGACCGTAACCGATTTGTTTACCACCAGGGTCAGAGCGCCGGGCAGGAATTTCTTTATCAGGAGCCAGGCGAGAGGAGACAGTTCCGCGGCAACATCAGCCAGCATATTCTCGTCCGCGACCAGTAGTGGAAACGGCATATCCTGCGGTCTCTCCTTCACATCATAGATGCGTTTCACTGCCCCGTTCAGATATGCGTAGGCGCCGAGACCGTATACAGTATCCGTCGGATATGCAACCAGCCCACCCTGTTTCAGAATGGCGATACCCTTTTCGATTTGCTCCCGGAGTTCTTTGGAAATTTCAGCCGTCATCTGCGTTCTGTTTTACCGGAGTGCTGTCTCAAGCCAAGTCCAGTATATCACAGCACAGGCTCGGGTGGGAGATAACGGCTGTATAACTTTCGGTGTGGATTCAGGATTACTGCGTTATAAAATGAACAGTCAACGATTAGCAAAGGCGCGTAACTCGCGTGCCGTATTATCACTCGTCATAGGTAAACCGTGACCGGACGCCAGTACGCGTGGTTCGAGGACCGCGAGGGCATCTATGGACTCCCCGGCCGCTTGCTTGTTCCAGGTCGAGTACCACGGCGGACCGGATACCCTGTTCCTGTCCAGCTTCAGACACCACAATAGAAATCCTGGGAACGAGTTCAGGTCAACTGTTACAACGGCATCTCCCGTTATCAGGACCCGGTCGCTGGCACGGAAGAAAGCAACGTGGCCCGGTGTGTGACCGGGTGAATGAATGCATTCCCAGTCCGGAAGACCGGGAGGGGAAGTCCCCGGAACATATACCTGCACAACACCTTCAAGACTCGATTCCGAGATTATCGTCTCTACACGTCTTCTGGGCATTAAACGTAATATCGGGAGAATAATCCGGCGGTCCAGTGGGTTGGCATACTTTTCGATAGTCGGAAGGTCTCCGGCAGTCGCGATGGGCATTTCATCGGGATGCACGTAAACCGGACAGTCCCACATCCGGGCAAGTTCGACCGCTGAGCCTGCATGGTCAGGATGGTCGTGCGTCAGCAGGATAGAAGCCGGCATAGTGCCCGTTCCGAACAACGATTCCGCTGTTTTCAGGATTAACTGACTGCAATTCGTTGATGCGGTATCGATCAAGACCCATGATGACCCGGACCTTACGAAGTATATATTGGAACGGCTGATGCCTTTACCTGCCTCCATATAGTACACTCCCGAGGCTATCTCCCGGCACCGGCTGTTTCCCGTTTCCTTATTCGGTTTGTTTGGATTACTCATTGGTTTTTTTCTTACTCGATTACACAGTGTACTTTAAAATCGGTAAAGACTCAATATGAACGTAATAAAACACCGTTCTAGGTACCGGCAGTACTCACTACCAATAGTTCAATTCGGTTTTGGTTGTTTACTATCACTATCCCCCTGCTCCCTTTCAAACAGTACCTTCAATTACATTAGATTACTCGATTGTTTGAAAGGGGGTGTAAGTTTTTGAGAGGGGGCGGAGCCCCCTCTCTCCTCAACTCCCCTCTCCAGCCATTAAAGCTTCTCTTTCCTATTCAATGGCACTGGCTGGAGAGGGGTAAGGGGTGAGGTATAAATAAACGACTAAATGCAAACAGCACCTTATCGATAGAAAGAACCGTTTGAAAGAGGGTACGGTCTGCCCGTCCGCCTCTGACGGACCGGAGGTGGATAACGGATAGAGAGGACAGGATTTACACTTAACCGAAGCTAAACGGTACCTGTTGTTGATGACTATTTCAGACTCTTGGTAATTGATGCTATAATAAGGGACACGAATGTAGAAAGGTGGACCGATTTGCTATGTCAAAAGTACTGATTATCTACAGTTCCATGGGTGGAAACGTTGGAAAAATGGCGGAGGCAGTGCGTGACGGCGCCCTTTCGGAAGGCGCAACCGTTACTCTGAAGAAAGCGCCTGATGCTACCGCAGAAGACGTCATCGAAGCCGATGCTGTTATTATGGGTACTCCAAATTACGCCAGTTATATGTCAGGTTTGATGAAGGACTTTTTCGACCGCAGCATCTTTGGTGTCAGGGGTAAATGCGATGGCAAACCGTATGCCACTTTCGGCAGCTACGGCGGCGGCGGAATGGTAGCCGTAGAAGCCCTGAACAAGATGATTGATGGTCTTGGTCTGAAGCAAGCTCTCGAAAGTGTGGGCGCTCAGAGAGAGCCTTCATCGGAAGCTCTTGACGCCTGTAGAGCGCTTGGAAGCAAGATGGCCATGCTTTAATGGCTGAAAATAAGCATTAGATTTATGGCTAAAAGAAAAACCAAAAAGAATCCGGATGCTGATGTACATCGGGTAACTACCAGTGGCGACATCGAAGTCTCCACTTACCTTGAAATTGCTCAGGGAATTAGCGGAGAATCTGTCGCCACCAAGGAAGTTGAACCCGCACTTGAGCATGAGTCCGTTATAGTAATGGACTTCGGCTCGCAGTACAGTCTCCTGATAGCCAGGCGGATAAGGGAATGTAATGTATACTGCGAGCTAGTAGCTCACGATACCCCCTGGGAGAAGATTGAAGCTCTTAATCCGAAAGGCTTCGTCCTCTCGGGAGGACCGGCGAGTGTTTATCAGAAAAATGCTCCTCTCGCCCCCGCGTATGTCTATGAAAGCCACCTGCCGGTACTCGGTATCTGTTACGGTATGCAGGCAATAACCAAGCAGCTCGGCGGGCAGGTAGCCCCGGGAGAGAAGAAAGAATACGGTCACGCCATTCTCCACCTGAACAGTGAGGATTCACCCCTTTTCGCCGGACTGGAAGACACCCCGGCAGTCTGGATGAGCCACGGCGACAGGATAGAAGAAATGCCGCCCGGTTTCAGTGCCATTGCTTATACTGAAAACTCTCCTGTTGCCGTTATGGGCAACGGAAACGGTATATACGGCCTCCAGTTTCACCCGGAGGTAGCCCACACTCCGCAGGGGACTGCCATCCTGAGAAACTTCGCCTATAAGATATGCGGCTGCAAGGGAAACTGGACGATGGGTAATTTCATTCAGGAGAGCATCGCCAGGATTAAAAAACAGGTCGGCAAAGGTAAAATAATAAACGCCCTTTCCGGCGGTGTGGACTCGGCAGTAGTAGCCACCCTTCTTTACCAGGCGGTCGGAGACCAGCTTACCTGTATTTTCGTTGATAACGGTCTTCTGCGCCGTGAGGAAGTGGAACGCACCCTGAAGGTATTCGATGAAAATCTGGGGATGAAAATTATCCACGTAGACGCTACTGATAGATTCCTCTACCGCCTTAAGAGCGTCACCGACCCCGAAGTAAAAAGAAAGGTCATCGGGGAAGAATTTATAGAGGTCTTCGAAGAAGAAGCCAATAAAATCGGCAAGGTAGACTTCCTTGCCCAGGGTACTCTGTATCCCGATGTTATCGAAAGCGCCGCCTCGGGGAGTACGGCTTCGGCAAAGATAAAAAGTCACCACAACGTCGGCGGACTGCCGGCAAGGATGAGGCTTTCCCTCATCGAACCCCTGCGCTATCTTTTCAAGGACGAAGTACGCCAGGTAGGAATTCAGCTCGGTATGCCTGAAGAAATGGTGTGGAGACAGCCCTTCCCCGGCCCCGGACTGGCCATAAGGATAATCGGTGACGTCACCCGTGAAAAGCTTGAAATACTTCGTTCGGCTGACTTCATTGTAATGAATGAAATAAAGAAAGCGAACCTCTACCGGCAGCTCTGGCAGACCTTTGCCGTGCTGACTGATGTAAAAAGCACCGGCGTGATGGGAGATTTCCGCACTTACGGTTATCTGGTAGCCCTCCGCGCCGTGACCAGTGATGATGTTATGACAGCCGACTGGGCTCGTCTTCCCTATGACCTTCTGGCGCGTATCTCCAACAGAATCGTTAATGAAGTCCAGGGCGTCAACAGGGTCGTTTACGATATTACCTCCAAACCGCCGTCCACTATTGAGTGGGAGTAAAAAATGCCATATTGTCCCGAATGTCAGGATGAGTTTCAGGAATGGGTAAAAGTATGCCCGGACTGCGGGGTTGCTCTGGTTGAGGAACTGTCCGAAGAAAAGCCTGAACCTGTACCCGTCGATGAACCGCTGGTTCATATCGCGACGGCTCCGGATCCGATGATTGCCGCGATGTGGAAAGGAATACTGGAAAACGAAGGTATTTTCTCACTGGTAGGAAGTGGCGACCTGCGGGCAGCCCAGTATATATTGTCCATCAATTCCGGAAGCAAGATATATGTTTTAGCTTCAGATGAAGATAAGGCGAGAGAGATATTAACCCCATTCATTGAAAAGACTCTTACCGATTAGCATTGATACCAGGAGGTGGAAAACTGAATATTCTCGTCATAGGCAATGGAGCAAGAGAACACACGCTGGTCTGGAAACTTGCCCAGAGCCCGAAAACGGAAGAAATCTACGCCGCCCCGGGAAACGCGGGCACTGCCCGGATTGCCCGGAACCTGGATATAGCAACTTCCAATACCGAAGAGCTCGTTAAAAAAGCCCAGGAAAAGAAAATCGGACTGGTGGTAGTCGGACCGGAAACACCCCTTTCGGAAGGAATCGTCGACCGTTTTCAGACTACCGGCATTCCCATTTTCGGACCTACAAAAGGGGCTACCCAGATTGAATCGAGTAAAGCCTTCGCCAAGGAACTGATGCAGAAATACGGTATCCCCTGTGCCCAGAGTAAGACCTTCTGCGATTTCAAACATGCCAAAGATTATGTCAAACAGCAGGCCCCTCCCTTCTGGATTAAGGCGGATGGTCTGGCAGCAGGTAAAGGCGCGATAGTAGCCAACCATATGGCACAGGCGCTGGATATCCTCTCCAACATCATGGAAGCAAGAATGCTGGGAGACGCGGGCGAAAAGATTGTCATCGAAGAACCTCTGCGAGGAAAAGAAATGAGTACTTTCGCTTTCTCCGACGGCAAGACGGTAGTGCCTATGACAAACGCCTGCGACTACAAACGCGTATTCGACGGTGATAATGGACTGAACACAGGCGGAATGGGCAGTTACAGCCCTCCTTACTTCTATACTTCCGAACTTGGAGAAACGATTCAAAGCAGAATTATGCAGCCCGCTGTAAAGGCTATGGACAAGGAAAAAAGACCTTACAGGGGCATACTTTACGGCGGCTTGATGATAACCGCCGAGGGACCCAAGACAATCGAATTCAACGCCAGGTTCGGCGACCCCGAGACCCAGGTCATTCTCCCCAGGCTTAAAACGGACCTGGTCGATATTATGATGGCGGTGATTGAAGGTACTCTCGGCGAAATAGAGGTAGAGTGCACGAATGACGCCTGCGTCGGCGTGGTTATGTCCTCGGGCGGGTACCCCGAAGCATACAAGACCGGGTACCCCATTTCCGGACTGGATGATGTTGATGATGAAGTTGAGGTGTTCCATGCCGGCACGAAGCTCGGTGAAGATAACGAGGTGCTGACCAGCGGAGGCCGCGTCCTGACGGTTGTCGGGATGGGCAAAAACCTTGATGAAGCCAGAGAAAAAGTATATGACAACATTTCACGGATAAGCTTCAAGGGCTGTCATTACAGGAAAGATATCGCCTTGATGAACCGGGCAGCCTGTTAAAAAATTTTATTATCAGACGAGGTAGCTATTATGCCGTTAGCAGGCGTTGTAATGGGTTCGAAATCGGACACCGAGGCAGTACAGCAGACGCTGGACGTACTCAAAGAGCTGGGTATCGATTACGAGGTAAACGTTATCTCAGCCCACCGCACGCCGGACAAGGCGAAGCAGTACGCCGCGGAGGCACGTGACCGGGGTATCGAGGTAATCATCGCCGCCGCCGGCATGGCTGCCCACCTGCCGGGAGTGCTGGCAAGTTGGACCACCCTTCCCGTCATCGGCATCCCCCTCTCCAGCGGTGAACTGAAGGGCGTGGACGCTCTCTATTCCATAGTCCAGATGCCGCCCGGAATCCCGGTTGCTACCGTTGCCATCGGAAACGCCGGAGCTAAAAACGCCGCCTACCTTGCGGCGGAGATTCTGGGGCTGAAACACGATAAAATCCGGGAAGCTTACGAGAACTACAGAGATTCTCTTCAAGGCAAACTATAATAGAAAAAAAGTAAAAGAGAATAAGTATTTTAAAGGAGCTAGACTGTAAAAAGGAGCGTGGAGAGGAGTCCATCCTGAAGTTTCACACTGAAGAGCAAAGCCCCCCTCCCGGTAGTCCTTTCCCCTCAAAAAGGGGCATGGAGAGGGAAGAAATCCCTCTACCAATAATACTTCCCCCGCAAAAAGGGGCGTTAAGAGGGGTGAAACCCTCTACCAATAATACTTCCCCCGCAAAAAGGGGCGTGAAGAGGGGTGAAACCCCTCTTACATAACACTCTCCCCTTCCCCTTTTGAAGGGGAAGGGGATTAAGGGGATAGGGTTATATAATAGAATAGTGAATAATCCTTAGGAGAAAGCAAATGATTGAGCGTTATTCCAGGCCTGAAATGAAAAGGGTCTGGTCGGACGAAAACAAGTTTAACAAGTGGCTAGAGGTGGAAATAGCTGTCTGTGAGGCATGGTCTGAACTGGGAGTAGTTCCCAGGGAGGCTATGCCGAAGATTAAAATGGCCCGGATAAATATCAAACGGATGGAAGAAATCCTCCAGACTACCCACCATGACGTAACCGCCTTTCTCAATACCATTGCCGAAAGCCTCGGTGAAGAGTCGCGTTTTATACACTTAGGTCTTACTTCCTCCGATGTAATAGATACCGCCCTCAGTCTGCAGTTGGTAGAAGCAACCGAGATACTGACCCGGGATATAAAAGAGCTCATTGCTGTTCTTGCGGAAAAAGCCATTACCTATAAATATACGCCGATTATGGGCAGGACCCACGGCGTGCACGCCGAGCCGACGTCTTTCGGCTTGAAAATGGCGCTCTGGTTCGAGGAGATGAACCGCAACCGGCAGAGGCTGAATGAAGCCAGGAAAGCCATCGCAGTCGGCAAGATATCCGGAGCGGTCGGCACTTATGCAACCCTGAATCCTGAAGTAGAGGAGAAAGCCTGTGCCAAACTGAAACTTACTCCGGCTCCGATATCGACCCAGGTATTGCAGCGTGACCGTCATGCCCAGTTCGTCACCACCCTGGCATTGATATCCAGCTCCCTTGAAAAGTTCGCCACTGAAATCAGGGGGCTGCAAAAGACAGAAACTCGCGAGGTGGAGGAACCTTTCGCGGCCGGTCAGACAGGCTCTTCGTCCATGCCCCATAAACGTAATCCCGAGCTTTGTGAAAGAGTGTGCGGACTCGCACGGCTGGCAAGAGGATATGCCTTAACTTCTATGGAAAACATCGCCCTCTGGCACGAACGTGATATCAGTCATTCTTCTACCGAACGCATCACGATACCGGATTCCTGCTTCGTACTGGATTATGCGTTATCTATTTTCACCCCCGTTATGAGGGGACTTCGGGTCTTCCCCAAACAGATGATGCGGAATATCGAACTCACCAGGGGACTGGTTTATTCGCAACGGGTGATGCTGGCTCTG
>CAZIYN010000078.1:0-2645 GCA_964543495.1 uncultured Dehalococcoidales bacterium
CCGGCAGCAACCATCCTTCTCAGAAGGTTGGGAGCAATATACCTGTGCTCGTGCAGAGTCGCGTAGATACCGTCCGCCATGTCCAGGACGATATCGTTACCGATAAGGTCGGCGAGCTCGAGGGGTCCCATCGGGTGGTTCAGACCCAGCTTACAGGCAGCATCGATATCTTCCTTCGTGGCAACACCGCTCTCGAGCAGTCCCATAGCGTTGAGCATAAACCCTACCGCCAGGCGGTTTACAATGAATCCCGGTGTGTCAGGCAGGACCACGGCGGTTTTGTCCAGAGACTCGATGAATTTCTTGCAGGCATTGACGACCTCTTCACTGACGGTAATCGGTTTCACAATCTCCACCAGCTTCATAGCAGAGACGGGATTGAAAAAATGGAGACCTATAATCTTGTCCTGTCGCCCGGTTACCATCGCCATTTCCACCAGCGGCAGAACGGAGGTGTTGCTGGCGATAATTGCGCCATCCTTGCATATTCCGTCGAGCTGGGTAAATGCTTCTTTCTTGACATCCAGTTTCTCTGCGGCAGCTTCAATAACGATATCGCAGTCGGCAAAATCCTTTATATCCGCCGTTCCCTTAATCCGCTTTATCGCAGCGTCCTTGTCCTCCTGGGAAAGCCTGCCCCGCTCGACACTCCTGCCAAGTGCGGCATCTATCGTGCCTATCGTCTTGGCAGCCCGGTCCTCGCTTCTCGAAGAGCCGATTACTTCGTAGCCTGATTGAGCGCATAGCTGGGCAATACCGCGTCCCATTGGCCCCGTAAATCCGAGTACTCCAACCTTTTTTATTTCCATATCTCTCCTTTCCTCAATTTTTATATGTTGTTACTTCGCTTTGAAGTCCGGCTTCCTTTTCTCAAGGAACGCCGATGTCCCTTCAATAAAATCTTCCGTGCTGAATAGGTTTGCCGTCAGGGCATTTTCCAGTCTCAGGCCTTCTTCCAGAGACATATCACCGCCTCTGGACATCGCTTCCTTAGCGGCTCTCACCGCCAGGGGAGCCGGTTGACATAAAGCCTCCGCCCATTCTTTCGCGGTTGACATCAACTCTGCCTGCGGGACCACCTTGTTCACCAGACCGAACTGGTAAGCCTCCTGGGCATTCATCTGTTTTCCCATCATTACCATTTCCACGGCTTTACACCACGGCAGCATCCTGGCGATTCTCTGGGTACCTCCCCAGGCCGGCATCAGCCCGAGGGTAACTTCCGGAGTCCCCAGACGGGCATTATCAGCAGCAATCCTGATATCACAGGCGAGCGCAATCTCCATACCGCCGCCAAGTGCCACACCGTTGATAGCAGCAACCAGCGGTTTCCATATCCTCATCCCGTACATAGGAGTGGACGGCCAGAGCCAGTTGCTGTGCCTGTTTTCACTCATGAAAGTGAGAGTCTCTCCGATGTCTGCTCCGGCACAGAACGCCTTTTCGCCGACACCGGTGACGATTCCGACCCAGAGTTCCGGGTCGTCGCGGAATTTAATCATCGCATCCTGGAGTCCCCGCCATGTTTCGAGGTCTACCGCATTGAATGCCCTGGGACGGTTTATCGTGATGGTAGCAATCTTGCCCTCTTTTACAAAATCAACGGACATAATGAGGCTCCTTTGATTGTATTTGGAAGACTGCCGATAGGGAATTTCGTGCCGATTTTAACAAAGCACCTGTTTACTGTCAAGCTGATTATCCCGATTACAGGCTCGGAAACGGTCTTTCCCGACCGCATTCCGATATCCTTATTTTCTAACCGGACAACCATGTAACAAGCCCCCAGATTGCCATCAGCAGACCGACAGCAATTGCTATCCAGCCGCCGATTTTCAGGGCGCCGAATTGAGGCCGTGGAGGCCAGTGGTCCACGAATTCTCTTGTATCAGGACGGGTAGCAAGATTATCGTAATAGGTTCTCTCTTCTTTCCTCCCCCAGATAATCCCCGCTATACCCAGAAGGATAATCAGACCTCCCATTATCATTAGTACGATACTGTCTGTCTGAGGCATCTCTTACCCCTGATACAAAATATTACTTGCTCACAATATACGCCCTATCAGCAATGTTTTCAACTAGGTAATATCAGCAGTAGCTCCGGCTTCTTCCAGTTTAGCTTTGGCGGCTGCCGCATCATCTTTACCGACGCCTTCCTTCACCGTCTGAGGAGCGCCTTCGACAAGGTCTTTCGACTCTTTCAGACCGAGTGTAGTGAGTTCGCGTACAGCCCTGATGACGGCTATTTTATTCTCACCGATAGTCTTGAGAATAACATTGAATTCCGTCTTCTCTTCGGCTTCTTCGGCAGGACCGGCTGCAGCAGCTGATGCGCCCGGTGCCGCCGCCATTACCGGAGCAGCGGCGGTTACACCGAACTCTTCCTCCATAGCCTTTACCAGCTCGGAGAGTTCGAGAACCGTCATATTCTTAATCGCTTCCATGATATCGGCATGAGCTATCGTGGAGCCTTTTGTCTTTCCAGCTTTCTTGGCGGCGGGTTTTGCCTTGCTCTCGGCTTCTTTCTTGGGCTCCTCCGCCTTCTTCTTTTCCGCTTTAGGCTTTTCCGCCGCGGGTTCTTCTGCTTTCGGTTCCTCAGCCTTCGGTTCTTCGGTTTCTGTTACTTCTCCGCCTTCTTCCTGCT
>CAZIYN010000078.1:2745-9037 GCA_964543495.1 uncultured Dehalococcoidales bacterium
GGTTCCTCAGCCTTCGGTTCTTCGGTTTCTGTTACTTCTCCGCCTTCTTCCTGCTTGGTGGTCTCTTCGTTGTCCATTACTCTATTCTCCCTCCAGTTTTTGAATTTGGGCTTGTAATACTCCTATCATTCCCTGTATCGGGCTGTTCAGGCAGTTGACCAGCGCCACTATCGGGGCGTTCATCTGTCCGATTGCCCGGGCAATCAATACGTCCCTGTCCGGCAACGTGGACAGGGTTTTTACCTCTTCCGGAGTCAGCACTTTGTCTCCGGTAAATCCGCCTTTGATACCCAGTTCCAGTTTGGTCTCATCAATCCAGGCAGCCAGTACCCTCGCCGGCTCGGTTATATCGTCATAGCCAAAGGCAATCGCAATCGGGCCTTCGAGGCGACTTACCAGGTCTTCGATGCCGACTCTTTCGGCGGCAAATCTGGCAAGGGTGTTTTTAACCACCTTGTATTCGCCGCCCGAGCCCTGGATTTTGCGGCGCAGCGTGGTAATTTCGGCATTGGTAAGCCCCCGGTAATCGGTTAATATACCGATGCTGCATCTTGAAAAGGTCTCTTCAAGGCTGTCAATTATCTCCGCTTTCTTCTCTTTACTCATTTTTCTCCTTCCCTTTCGCCACCGTACATTTCCCCAAAAAAGAAGTCCTTGTACAGGTCTGCACAAGGACTTTTCACCGGACTGTGTCCCGCTCCATTCCGTTATGAAGCGCCGTCTTCAACGGTGGTTTTCATCCTCGGCAGGCTTAATATTAAGCTTTTTCAAGCGCCCGCTGTCTCGGGATAAAGCATAACCAGATAATATATTACACTTTTATGAACTCATATGCAATCTTTTCGTCGGAGAGTTTCACGGGCACCACTTTAATACCCATACCTGTTTTAACTTCATTCTCCTTGATATCTTTGCTCAACCGTCCGAAGACCTTGAGCCCGCCTTCGAATTCGCCGATTCCCAGAGTGTAAGGCGCTTCATCTTCGAAACCGGAAGGCCCGTAATGGACGATTGTATACGTCAGAAGTTTGCCTTCGCCTTTTATTTCAAACCACTCCACTTCGCTGTCGAGGCAGGCAGGGCAGTCCATCTTGGGTGGGAAGTAGCTCGTTCCGCACTTCTTGCACCTGGTTGTCATTACCTTGCCCTGTTCCAGGTAATTCAGAAATTCTTCCGTCTTCGATTCGGCTGTGAAGCTTACAGTACCAAAATTCTCAAAACCCATCTGCTTATCTCCTCAGAATCACTACGTTTCCATACTGGCCGACGCCACCGATATTGTGTACCAGGCCCACCTCCGCATCTTTCACCTGGGCTTCCGTTGCCTCTTCGCGGAGCTGCCTGACGATTGTCCTGACCTGTGAGCCTCCGGTGGCACCGATGGGATGTCCCTTCGAAAGAAGTCCGCCGTCGACGTTTACCGGTATTTTACCGTCGGCATAGGTCTGTTTTTCCTCGACCAGCTTCACACCTTCGCCCGGCCTGGCAAAGCCGAGGTCTTCGTATGCCAGAATCTCGGATATCGTGAAACAGTCGTGAACTTCAGCAACATCGATATCTTTCGGACCTATACCCGCCATTACATAAGCCTGCTTGGCAGCTTCTTTGGCACAGCTGAGGCTGGTAATCATCTTCCTGCCTGACATCGTCATCGTATCGGTAGCGGCTCCCAGTCCGGCAATCCATATCGGTACCTTGGAGACCTTCCTGGCGACATCGGCACTGGCGACTATAATGCAGGAAGAGCCGTCGGCATTGGCACAGGCGTCATAGAGTTTCAGAGGGCTGGCAATCATAGCCGAGTTCATAATATCTTCCATTGTAAGCTCTTTGCGGTACGTAGCCTTCGGGTTTTTTGCTCCGTAGCCGGAATTCTTAACCCGCACCAGAGCCATCTGTTCCTCGGTGGTACCGTATTCGGCCATATGCGCCTGGGCGAACATGGCGTAGCCGGAGGGCATGGTTATCCCGAAAGGAGACTCCCACATAATTTCGGCGCCTCTACCCATTCTCTCCGCGGCTTCACGGGAAGACAGTTCCGACATTTTCTGGAAGCCGATAACAGCCACGACCTTATGCAGGCCGGACTTTATTAGCGACCAGGCTACTCTCAGCCCCGTGGTGCTCGAAGAGCAAACGCTCTCCACGTAAAATGCGGGACTCGGAGTGAGTTCCAGGTATTCGGATATCAGCCCGGAAGGGGTACGCTGTTTATCGTATTCCGGCGCCGAGCAGGTGATAGAAGCGTCGATATCCTTATTCGTCAGGTCGAGTCCTTCTATCGCTTCTTTATAAGCATCATAACAGAGCTCCTTTACGGACACTCCGCATTTACGGGCGAATACGCTCTGACCCACGCCAATGATGGCAACATCATCCATCAGGAAACCTCCTAAATCCTATTTCTGAAAAATTTGTATGTAAATTCTCTGAAGTTAAGCCGGTACCCTAAGCGGTGAAAGACTTGAGGTCTAGTTTAATGCCGGCCCCGATAGAAGTAGCAATCGAGGCGGATTTTACATACTGTCCTTTAGCTCCGGTCGGTTTCGCCTTCATCACAGCGTCCACGACCGCAGTCAGGTTATCGATTAGTTTCTGGTCTTCGAAACTGACTTTACCGAGGGGTACATGAATGATAGCCGTCCTGTCCAGTTTGAACTCTACCCGGCCTTTACGTGAGTCTTCGATTACTCTTTGTAAATCGTTGGCAGCTACCACGGTGCCTGACTTGGGATTGGGCATAAGTCCTTTCCTTCCGAGCACCTTACCCAGTTTTCCGACCTTGCTCATCATTTCAGGAGTAGCGATGGCGGTATCGAATTCCAGCCAGCCTTCCTCGATTTTCTTCACGAGGTCGTCACTGCCCACATAGTCGGCACCGGCTTCCTCGGCAATCTTCTCGGCTTCCCCTTGAGCGAAAACAAGCACCTTGGTCGGCTTTCCCAGCCCGTGTGGCATAAGGGTTACTCCGCGTACCTGCTGGGTAGCGTTCCGGGGGTCGAGCCCCATTCTCATATGCAGCTCGACGGTCTCATCATATTTAGCATGAGACATCTTCTTTGCCAGACTGACGGCTTCCTCGGGAGAGTAAAGCTTCGTCTTATCCAGCTCTTTTACAGATTCCTGATATTTTCTTCCTCGTCTCGTCATTCCTCTACCTCGATTCCCATGCTTCGTGCTGTACCGGCGACAATCTTTTCGGCACCTTCGATATCTACCGAGCTCAAGTCCTTCGCTTTAATCTCGGCTATCTCGCGCAGTTTCGCGCGTGATAGAACGCCGGCAGATTCCCTTCCGGCTTCTCCCGACCCCTTCTCAACCTCCAGGGCCTTTTTCAGCAGGTCGGTAGTCGGCGGTGTCTTGGTAATGAAACTGAATGACCTGTCTTCATATACGGTAATTTCAGCCGGTATAATCGTCCCGGCCTGGGACGATGTTTTATCATTGTATTCTTTGCAGAAAGCCATAATATTGACCCCGTGCTGGCCCAGTGCCGAACCAACCGGAGGTGCCGGATTGGCTTTTCCGGCCGGAATCTGCAGTTTTATTATTGCCCTTACTTTCTTTGCCACTTTCTATTCTCCCGATTATATTAAGCCTATTTAAAGTTTCTCTACCTGTAGAAAGTCAAGCTCTACCGGCGTCTCTCTCCCGAACAGGGAAAGGAGTACCTTTACCTTGCCTTTCTCGGCGCTTATTTCATCGACAATTCCCACGAATTCCGCAAAGGGACCGTCCGTTACCCTCACGCTCTGTCCCTGCTTGAAGCCGACCTTGATTCTCGGCGTCTCGGATTCCATCTGTTTCAGTATCTGGTTGACTTCATCCATTTTCAGGGGCACCGGTTTATTCCCGCTGCCCACGAACCCCGTAACGCCGGGAGTGTTGAGCACTATGTTCAGACTCTGGTCGCTCATTTTCATCTGGACCATCACGTATCCGGGCAGAATCTTCTTGGCAACGGTACGCCTCTGTCCGCCCCTGACCTCTACTTCTTCTTCGGTAGGCACAATAATCTGGTATATCTCGTCGCCCGAATCGATGAGCTTGACACGCTGTTCCAGGTTCTTTTTTACCCGTTCTTCATGTCCGGAATAGGTATGAACCACGTACCAGTTTTTTTCGTTTTCGCCCACAGATGTCCCCGTACTCATAAAATTATTATCCCAGAAATACGTTATTTACCAGTTGAGTAAAACCATAATCGATAACGCCCAGTATCAGCCCCATCACGATAGCCGCTACAAGCACCAGACCCGTGAGGTAGGCTGCCTCTCTCCTGCTGAGCCAGACCACCTTCTTAAGTTCGGCAATAATATCACCGAAAAACCCTACTATCGGATTACGCCTGACCGGGGCAGTCCGCTTTGCTGGAGCGGTCCGCCTGGCTGGAGCGTTTCTTTTAGCTACGGCATTACTGCGTTTCATAATATTATTTTACCATCGGTTTTCAGGCGTGCAATACTTATAATATTGCATATTGATGAGACCGGGATATATTCCCGTGAATAACAATTCCTCTCCCCATCTTCAACCTCACCCGATACGGTACCGAAATACCGCCCGTTTTACCTGACTTCTCTGTGGAGTTTGTGAGTACGGCAACTGGGGCAATATTTTTTCAGCTCTATCCTCTGAGAGTCGTTCCTCCTGTTTTTAGTTGTAGTATAAGTCCTCTCGCTGCAATCGGTGCAGGCGAGATGAATTATTTGTCTGGCTTCGGTCTTTTTTGCCATTGTTACTCGATTATGCTGGTAATGGTACCGGCACCAACCGTCCTGCCTCCTTCACGAATGGCGAAGCGCACGCCCTGTTCAAGAGCTACTGGGTAAATAAGCTTAATTTTCATGTTCACGTTGTCACCGGGCATCGCCATTTCCATTCCCTCTGGAAGCTCAATGGTTCCCGTGATATCCGTCGTCCTGATATAGAACTGCGGTTTATACCCGTTGAAAAACGGAGTATGCCTGCCGCCTTCCTCTTTACTGAGGATGTATACGTTGCCTTCTGCATAGGTATGCGGTTTGATGGAGCCGGGTGCCGCCAGTACCTGTCCGCGTTCGATTTCATCACGGTCTACACCCCTGAGCAGGATTCCTACCGCATCTCCGGGTTCGGCCGTATCCATCGTCTTATGGAACATCTCGAGACTGGTAGCCACCACCTTCTTCGGTTCATGGTGCAGACCGACGATTTCCACTTCCTCGCCGGGTTTAATGACGCCCCTCTCGACTCTTCCTGTGGGCACCGTGCCTCTTCCTTTGATGCTGAAAACGTCTTCAACGGACATCAGGAAAGGCTGGTCCTTGGGGCGTACCGGTGTAGGTATATATTCATCAACGGCATCCATAAGCTTCAAAATGGGACCGCACCATTCACATTCCGGCTTACCGCATCCGCATTCGAGAGCTTTAAGAGCACTGAGCCGTATTATCGGTATCTCATCACCGGGGAATTCGTAAGAGCTCAGCAGTTCCCTGACTTCCATCTCGACCAGCTCAAGGAGTTCCTCGTCGTCCATCGCGTCTACCTTGTTGAGAGCGACGACTATGTAAGGGACCTCCACCTGGCGAGCTAGCAGTACGTGCTCTCTCGTCTGGGGCATCGGGCCGTCCGGAGCGCTTACTACGAGTATAGCGCCGTCCATCTGGGCAGCACCGGTAATCATATTCTTAATGAAGTCCGCATGCCCGGGGCAGTCGATATGAGCGTAATGCCTATTTGCGGTCTCATATTCGACGTGAGCGATTGCGATGGTAAGGCCGCGCGCTTTCTCTTCAGGAGCGTTATCGATACTATCGAATGAACGGTAACCCGTTTGAGCCCCCTGTTTGGATAGAACCAGCGTTATAGCCGAAGTCAGCGTGGTCTTTCCATGGTCTACGTGACCGATGGTGCCCACGTTGCAATGCGGTTTAGTCCTCTCATATTTCTGTTTTGCCATTTCTTCCTCCCTTTGTAATGAGCCCACAACCAGGATCGAACTGGTGACCTCACCCTTACCAAGGGTGTGCTCTACCGACTGAGCTATGTGGGCAACTAGCCTATTATACAGATTAATTCTGGTTTATGTCCAGTCTGTAGCCTCAAAATCTTTGATTTTGGTGGAGAGGGCAGGATTCGAACCTGCGAAGCCCTTCAGGGCGGCAATTTTACAGACTGCTCCGATTAACCACTCCGGCACCTCTCCCCGTATCAAAACAATTAAGTATTGCCCCAGCCCGAGAGGGGATTCGAACCCGCTAACCTACCGATTACAAGTCGGTTGCGCTGCCATTGCGCCACTCGGGCA
>CAZIYN010000079.1:0-8423 GCA_964543495.1 uncultured Dehalococcoidales bacterium
GTATCCCCTACTATTACATAGTTACAGCCTCGGATAACCTCAGTCTCGAAAGTGGCTACTCCAATGAAGCCGACGATACTCCCATAGATGTCGCCCCGG
Organism: uncultured Dehalococcoidales bacterium; assembly: GCA_964543495.1. Lineage (GTDB taxonomy): Bacteria > Chloroflexota > Dehalococcoidia > Dehalococcoidales > UBA2162 > CAYVOV01. Next base: position 100 of record CAZIYN010000079.1, read on the forward strand.
TAGCCCCGGCAAATCTGGTACTTACTCCGGGGAATGAGGAGATATCTCTTGACTGGGATGATAACAGCGAAATCGATATCGCCGGATATAATATTTACCGCAGCACCACCGGCGGCAGCGGATATTCGAAGATTGAAAACCTTTGGTCTACCAGTAATTATACAGACACCCCGCTTTATGGCGGAGGAACATTCTACTATATTGTGACTGCAGTCGACAATGCAGACCCGACCGCTTATGAGAGTGCGAACTCCACGGAGGAAAATGAGACCGCGGTGGATATAGCCCCGGTAGCGCCCACCGGATTTGGTGCAACCGGCGGCAGTGAAAATATTACCCTCGATTGGGATGATAATAACGTTGAGACCGACCTTGCCGGATATAACATCTACCGCAGCCCCACCGGTGCTAACTACACCAAAATAGAAAGCCTGTGGTCCACCAGCAGTTATACGGATACTCCGCTTTACGGCGGCGGTATGTATTATTACCTGGTTACTGCGGAAGATGACGGTAGTAATGAGAGTACGGATTCGAATGCGGATAACGCCACGGCGGTGAATATCGCCCCGGCGAAACCGGCCGGTCTGGGAGCTTCATCGGGAGACGAGCAGATAACGCTCGACTGGAATGATAACGTCGAGACCGACCTTGCCGGATACAACATCTACCGCAGCCTTACCAGCGGCTCGAATTACACCCAGATAGAGACACTCTGGGCAAGCAGTAATTACACCGATACCGGGCTTGTTTTCGATACTTATTACTATGTGGTGACGGCGGTTGATAACCAGTCCGCCGAAAGCGTTTATTCGGACGAGGTCTTTTCCACGCCAAATGACATTGCCCCGTCGGCCCCCACCAATCTGGCGGCTACTCCCTATGACGGCGAAGTAGTCCTCGACTGGGACGATAATACGGAACCGGATATTGCCGGATATAATATCTACCGCGGGCTGTCCAGCGGCAACTATACCAAGATAGAAAACCTGTGGTCGACAAGCAATTACACGGACGACGGACTTACCAACGGTACCACCTATTACTACGTCGTCACTGCGGTTGACTATGCCGACCCGGATGCCTATGAGAGCAGCAATTCTAATGAAGCCTTTGCTACACCGGCTATCCCGCCGGCTACACTGCTTGACGACGGTTTTGAAGGCGCTCCCTGGGACGGAAACTGGAATGATAACGGAGCTACCGACTGGACCGGCGCCACCTGGAATATGCATGCAGGTCTGGTAGCGGCACTTGGTGCCTCAGGTGATACCTACCTGACCAGTGATGATATGGACGCTTCCACCGGTGATAATGTCACCGTATCGTTCTGGTTCCGCGTTAAAAATACTGGCCAGGGACCGTTATACCTGCAGGCATATAATGGCACTGCATATAATAATATATATGATTTATTCACTTATCCCGGTCTGCAGGCGACTACATATTATCAGTACAGTGTAACTCTCACGGATTATCAGTATTTGCGTTCTGACTTTCGTGTCAGATTCGATGCTTCGTCCGTAAGTACGGATGTCTACATCGATGATGTCCTGATAACGATGTACAGTCTGCCTCCGGACGCGCCGACCAATCTGGCGGCTACTCAGGGCGATACCTGGGTATCCCTTGACTGGGATGATAACACGGAGCCCGACCTTAACGGTTATAACATCTACCGCGGTACTTCCAGCGGCAACTACACGAAGATAGAAAGCCTGTGGTCGACTAGTAATTATACCGATACCGGCCTTACTAACGACGTTACCTATTACTACGTGGTTACAGCCGAGGACAACGGCACCAACGAGAGTGGTTACTCCAATGAAGAGAGCGTTACCCCCACCGACCTGCCTCCGGCAGCGCCCACAGGTCTTATCGCCACTCCGGGTGAGAACCAGATTGTGCTCGACTGGAATGACAATACGGATTATGACCTTGACGGCTATAATATCTACCGCAGTCTTACCAGCGGTGCCAATTATTCGCAGATAGAGACCCTGTGGTCTACCAACGATTACACGGATACCGGACTTACAAACGGTATTACCTATTACTATATAGTCACCGCGGTGGATACGGCTAATCCGGTTGCCTATGAGAGTGATAACTCCAGCGAAGTCAGCACTGCTCCTCTGGACCTGGCTCCGGCGGCGCCTCAGAACCTGGTGGCTACTCCGGGCGATACCACGGTTGCCCTTGACTGGGATGACAACGGTGAGAGCGACCTGGCTGGCTACAATATCTACCGCAGCCTGACCAGCGGCAGCAACTTCACCGAGATTGAGCACCTGTGGTCGACGAGTAACTACTCCGATACCGGTCTGACCAACGGTATCACCTATTACTACGTGGTCAAAGCCCAGGATGATGGCAGCAATGAGAGCGCGGCTTCCAACGAAGATAGCGCTACACCCGGCAACGCTCCGCCGGCGCAGCCTCAGAACCTGGCGGCTACGGGCGGTAATGAATACATATTCCTTGACTGGGATGATAACAGCGAACCGGACCTTGAAAGCTACAAGATTTATCGTAGTCTGACTGCCGGTAACTACACCTATCTTGATACCGTACTGGCGCCTACAAGCAACTATACCGATAGTCCTCTCTACGGTGGTACCTACTACTACGTGGTGACAGCTACCGATAACGTGAGTGGTGAGAGCAGTTACTCCGACTATGACAGCGCCACGGCTACGGATGTTGCTCCGGCGGCGCCGACAGGACTGGTTGCCACTGCCGGTAACCAGCAGGCGACTCTGACCTGGAACGCGAATACGGAAGGCGACCTTGCTGGCTACAATATCTACCGCAGTCTTACCACTGGCAGCAACTATACCGAGATTGAGCACCTGTGGTCGACGACCAATTACACGGATACCGGACTCACGAATGGTGTAACCTACTACTACGTGATTAAAGCCCAGGATAGCGGCAGCAACGAGAGCGCGGCTTCCGATGAAGACAGCGCCAGACCGGCTCGCCCGGCAGCGACGCTGCTCGATGATGGATTCGAAAGTAGTCCGTGGGATACGTACTGGAATGACAACTATGCAACCGACTGGTCACTGTCTTACTCCGGCGGCGGCTACGGAGGCAGCACCTATGCGGCGGCTCACGGGTCGGGTGATGCTTACCTGGTGTCCGATGACCTGGATACCTCGGGAGTCGATAACGTCACCGTGTCATTCTGGTTCTACTTCAAGGCGCTGAATAAGGGTTCGATATATGTCCAGGCATACAATGGCACGGCATATAACCAGGTATACAGCCTGCTGGATTATCCGGGTCTCACCAAGACCACCTGGTATCAGTTAACTATAAATATAACCGATTCGCAGTACTTCAGGACCGACTTCAGGGTAAGGTTCGATGGCTCGGCTTGTACGACTGATGTCCGTATCGATGACGTGCTGATTCAGATAAACCAGTAACAGTATTGATGATATGATTAATATGCCCACCCGCTCGAGGCGGGTGGGCTTCATCTTCTGTTTGTATTTAGTTGGTATGATTGTCATTGCGAGTTTCGCCGTCAACAGGCGAACCGAAGCAATCTATATAGATTCTAGAGATTGTCATCCGCCTCTGGCGGACGTAGGCGGGAATCCGTAAACATCTTCTCTACTAACTTCTTCCTTTCGTAAGAGCAAACAACCACAACCGAACGGGACAGGGTTTTTACCTTCTTTTTAGCTTCGGGGGTTATGTAGTATAATAGTCCTGAAAGCGAATCCCTGAAGGATTTAGTGAATTATGAATGATGATATCAGGAGCGCCCGCGAGATAGCCCTCGAAAAGGCTGAAAGCATGGGCGAGGCGACGGAAGAAGAACGCCTGCAGTGGAAGTATGTCCCCGAGGGGGAAAAACTGGCTGCCAGGTACCTGAAAGAAGATTGCAACCTGGTTGTAGAGCTGCGGCAGTACGATGAAAACGCGAAAAATCACGTTGTCAGGGGTGCGATGGACGTGCTGACGAGGAATTTCGATTTGCCGCGGAATGACGCCGTTAAGAAGACGAACCGCCGGGTTATGGATGGAGTCAAGCTGCTGAAGACCAATAAGGCGGCCGTCGAGAACATTTTCAGCAAGATTCGCTACCTTTTCAACCATTATGAAAAAGAAGGCGAAGAGCAGAGACAGCAGGCATATCAGTCATTAAAAGCCGATATGGAAGCCAAGATTCAGCAGGCGTTACAGCAGCAGATGAGCCCGCTGATGGGGACGAAGATAGACGTGGAACAGCAGCCGCAGTTCCAGCAGGAATGGCGGAAGCTGCAGGCACAGATTGATGCCGCCTATATTAATCACCTGAACGAATATAAACAGGAGCTTATTGGCCTTAATTAGACCGATTATTACGGTTCGGGTCATACGCATCCGGAGATACCGGTAATGGAAATAGATAAAAAAATCGAATACGCGGTCAAGCAGACGAAGATAATCAGGTCACCCAGACAGAACCTGTATTCATTTGGCAGGACGAATATTTATTACTATATCGTTACCGAACCGGCTTACTCGGAGTTCCTCCAGGAAATCTCGGAGACAGTGGTCAGGGAAGGCAGGGTAATTGCCGAGAAACCCCGGATTGTTACCCCTTATTACCTGTCCCGACTGGAAGGGTTCAGCCCGGAAGCCAGGAAGTATTTCGAAGCCCTGGCAGAAGAACACGGAGCCAGCTTCCAGGGGCTGTTCTACTCCTATAAAAACGAGCCTAAAGAACTGAATATCGTTTCTAACAACCTGCCTTCGGTGATAGAAAAGCTGAATAAACAGATTGACGAGCGGAACGACCCCCTGGCGGCGATTATCAAGGGCCTGGACAACCTCTGGGATGTATCCCTGATGAAGTTCATCTACGAGGTAACGCTGAACTCGGTACCGGACAACATGCGCCAGCTTGGAAGGCGGGGACTGCTGGACCTGGATGCCGGAGGCACTCCGGCGAATACCAGAAAGAGGATTGACAGGCTCTTCAGGCAGGTCGAGAGGGGCAGGCTGGAGCCGGGCGAGCTTAAAGACGAGCTTGACCGCTGGGGACTGTTCGAGGAATACGAAGACAGGTTTTACAGCCTTTTTTCGGAGAAACGGGAAAATTAGCAGGGGAAAACGGACTGACTATGGATGAAAGAATGGTACTGATACGCCCGCCGAGTGAAGCTAACAGCTTTTTGCTTCCTGTTACTATCGGCTGCTCCAACAGCAGCTGTACTTTCTGCGGCACCTATAATGGTATTAAATTCAGGATAAGGAATATCGAGGATATCAAGAGAGATATCGACGAGGTTGCCGCGATATACAGTCGCAGTGTAAGCCATATCTTCCTGGAGAACGGCGATGCCCTGATTGCTCCCCAGAAAGTACTCGTGGAAGTGCTAAAACACCTGAACAAATCTTTTCCCAACCTGGAAAGGGTCGGGACCTATTCCACTCCCCGGGCGGCTGTAATAAAGAGCCTGGATGAGCTTAAAGAGCTCAGGGGACTGAACCTGAAAATCGCCTATCTCGGTGTGGAGACCGGCGACGAAGAACTGCTTGTAAAGATAAAGAAAGGCGCCACCTATGACGAGATAGTGGAAGCGGGAAGAAAGCTGAAACAGGCGGGAATCACCACCTCGGTTACCGTGATTCTCGGTCTCGGCGGGGTGGAAGGCAGCAGGAACCACGCCCTAAAAACGGCGCAGATACTGACCGATATCGACCCCGATTTCGCCGGCGCCCTGACGATTATGCTTACTCCCGGCACGCCGATTCACCGGGACTGGGAAGAGGGCAGGTTCACCCTGATAACGCCCTTCCAGGCGCTCGAGGAGCTCAAACTGATTATAGAGAATTCGAGTTTCACGGACTGTTTCTTTACCGCCAATCACGCTTCTAACTACCTGCCGATTAAGGTGCGGTTGCCCGCTCAGAAAGAAGCGGCCGTAAAACTGATTGACGATATTCTTTCCCGGAGGGATTTGAACGACCTCCGTCCCGAATACCTCCGGGCATTATAAGGAGTGTTTAGTGAAGATTACCCTCATTGAGGCGAAGACGTTGTCGGAAGCCTGGTTCCAGGCCCTATACAGGATTCAGGAAGAGGGGGTGGATTACACCATAGAGAGGGGCAGCTACGAAGGGCTGAAGAGAAAAGAGTTCGATTACGCCGTCATCAGAATCGAGTACCCGGGCACCAGACCTCTGGTACCGGATGTCCCCCCGGGAGTACCGGCTCCGGTGACTCAGGAATATATCGACGGCTATCTCCCCTACCTTATGACGGACCACAGGGAAGAAAACGAGCAGTATACTTACGGGGAAGACCTGGAAAAGCAAATCCCCGAAGTTATCAAGATGTATAAGAAGGACGGTTTCAATACCAACCAGGGCTATATGGCGGTCGGAAGCAGCAAATCGATACTCCTTGAAGACCCTCAGTGCCTGAGGGGTATAGATACCAGAATAAAGGACGGCAGGCTGCACTTCTTCGTTTATTTCCGTTCCTGGGACCTCTGGGGCGGTTTTCCTGCCAATCTGGGCGGCATACAGATACTCAAAGAGTATATGGCGAGTGAAATCGGCGTGGAAGATGGCGAGTTGATTGCCGCCAGTAAGGGACTCCACCTTTACGATTATTCCTGGGACCTGGCAAGAGCTGTCCTGCGCAGGTGACCTGACCTGCTCTCGATTTGAAAGAGGTGACGATATTTCCGTAACCGGGAAACGGCAGAGATTTTATGGCTGGCTGGCGCTCGCCGGTACCATGCTCGTCATCTGCAGTTTTATAGGAAATGTAATAAATGCCTTCGGTATATTTATGCCTGCCATATCGGAAGACCTCGGCTGGAGCCGTTCGGTCCTTTCCGCGCCGTTCACCGCGTTCTGGATAGTTATGGGAGGACTGGGTCCTGTTGCCGGAATAAGCATAACCAGGTTCGGTCCCCGTAAAAACATGATTGTCGGGAATATACTGGTTGTTCTCGGTATGCTGGGGATGTCCCGGATTACGGAAGTCTGGCATATTTTTGCCCTTTTCAGCGTTTTGATAGCCTCCGGTCAGGCTTTCGGCGGCTTCATCGCCGCTAATTCCGTCGTTACCAACTGGTTCGTTAAGAGGAGAGCTCTGGCGGTAAGTCTGCTCTCGGCCTCGGGCGGAGTGGGTGCTCTTATCTTCTCTCCCCTGCTGGGCTGGTTTATCTCCGCTTACGGCTGGCGTCCCGCCTGGATTATGGTCGGAATTATCCACCTGCTGCTTGCCGTGGTCGCCAGCGGCCTGCTGGTGAGGGACCAGCCGGAAGATATGGGGCAGACGCCCGATGGAGAGCCTGTCGGCACGTCCGGTCAGGAAGAAGGTGCCGGTACTGCTGCCGGAAGGGTATATCATACGCCGGTGGACTGGAAGGTCGGAGACGCTCTTAAAACTCCCGCTTTCTGGGCGATAGTGGCTTTTGCCTCGGCAACCATGTTTACAATGAATTTCCTGGCTCTGCATCAGGTGGCTTATCTGCAGGATATGGATTACACGCCCATAATCGCCGCCACGGCTATCGGCGTGATGGGCGGTATGTCGATTGTCGGCCAGATTACCAACGGCGCCCTGGGTAACAGGTATGAAATCAGGCGGCTGGCTTCCGTATGTCTTGTCGGGATTATTATCGGTATTACAATACTTATGAACGCCAGGGTCCTTCCTTTAATCTATATCCATACCATAATCAGCGGGTTCAGTTTCGGCGGAATAATCGTTGCTCTGCCAATCATGTTCGGCAATTACTTCGGCCGCACCAATTACGCCCGCATTCTGGGCTTTACCACCCCGGTGACCACCGTTTTCAGCGCCGGCAGCCCCCTGCTGGCCGCCTTTATCTTCGATAATACGGGCAGCTACAACCCCGTTTTTATCATTGCCCTGTGTATGCTGGCAGTCGGGCTGGTCTGTACCTTCTTCGCGAAACCTCCGAAGCCGAAACCACCCGCCCCCGTATCATAAACCCCTCTTAAATCCTTTCCGTTTCCCCTTTTGTCATTCCCGCCCTTCACTGTCATTCCCGCCCTTCTTTGTCATTCCCGCGAAAGCGGGAATCCAGAAGTCCCCGATAGCCTTCGGCACCGTCAGCCTGTAAAATGCAGGCGGGATAAACAATCCGCTATTCCCCCTCTTGTCATTCTGGAGGGAGTCCGCCGAAGCCTCGGCGCAGGCGGGCGACTGAAGAATCTCAGGGTGGGGCGAATATAACCCTTCCAGTCATTCCGGACTTGGTCCAGAATCCAGTCCCTGCCCTCCTGTCATACCGACGAAAGTCGGTATCCAGAAATAGTACTCGGTTGTACCAATCTGA
>CAZIYN010000079.1:8433-9034 GCA_964543495.1 uncultured Dehalococcoidales bacterium
CATCTCGCGTTTAGCGTATCCTGTAGTCCGCCCCCGTTCATCCTGAGCTTGTCGAAGGACCATCATGTATAATGAAATCAGGACAAATTATGAAAAAAGTCATTCTTTCCGCTCTTCTCGTCGCCGTGCTCCTGCTTTTCGGGTGCAAAACCGGCAACGGCTTCGACGCCCGCCTGGTCGAGATAGTCAGGCCCTACCTTTTCAGCGTTGCCGGGTGGGAATTCACCACCCTGCCGCAGGAAGTGGGAAAGTGGCTTTCCGGCGATGAGGAAGAAGTCGAGGACGACGGGGCAAGGACGGTTATCGATTATTTCGGTTATGCCGGCAGGATTAAAGCGCTGGAAAGGGAAATCGAGCTTGTCCGTGAAGCCGGCGGGGAAGCGGGACTTTCCGACCTCGAAGAGGAGCTGAACGGGCTGGAAGAGAAAAAGGCGGCCCTTACCGGCGTGGTGGAGGATATAATCGAGAAGCAGATAAGGGAGACCCTCGCCGGGCTCGGCATCTACAACCCGGTCGGCGGAAAGGACTCCACCTTCCCTCCGGTGAAATTCAGGCTGGAGGAGCTTCCTTCGGTGCTGGTCGTTTCCCCCAGGGACAGGAT
>CAZIYN010000080.1:0-9011 GCA_964543495.1 uncultured Dehalococcoidales bacterium
ATTTCAAAGGTTGAGGGCATCATCTTCTCAATTTCACTATAGAAAGTATCGAATAATTCGGCTCTCATTGAACGGGGTACCGAAGCCAGTTCGGGAGGAGGTGAATCCAGCAGGGACTGCCGAACGCTTACCCTCAAACTATCCGTCACCTCTTCAAGAGAAATCGATACGCTCATAGTCTGTTTTATACCCAGTATATAATCGAATACAGGCCCCGAAGCAGCTGCCAGCTGCTTTTTTATGGCCGGTTCGGCTGCAACTATGGCGTCTTCTACATACTGGTCGAAGTTCTCGATTTCCAGAGGAATATTTTCCGTGAACTGCTCTGTAATAAATGAACTGGCAATATCGGCCAAATCGATATCTTCTATGATGGAAGTAACCAGGTCTTCGGTTAGAAAATTATCTCTCAGCAGCACGTTCAGTTCAAGGTTCTCGACATCTCCGGGAAAGTAATCGTATATGGCATGAATCGTATCATCCAGTCTCTCTTTCACCACCGGTTCAAGTGATTCAATCAATTCAAACACGGTCTCTTCTAGCTGGGGCATCTCGGGAGGCGATTCTATCTCTACATATTCCCGGACTATTTCCGATACGGGTATGCTGTTAATCTGCCCGCTGATAAAGTCAGGACTGAGAACAGTACTCTGTAGCGTATAAGCGATACCGAAAACAGTCAGAGCCAGAAAAAGTAAAAAGCAGAGGATGGCAACCGAGATATTCTTCAATACGTCCAAATCATATGCTCCGTTTCATTCTGTTCCATACGAGTGCGGTGCTTCATCATAACATAAAAAGCGGAGATGACGTCAATCGGCATTTCTTGATACAATCCTTCGGCAAGGGTTATTATATAGTTAAACCTCCACCTGAAACCATCTGTGAATTATGCAATACAGAATTAGTTACAGACGCGGCGGCAGTTTCTGGCTGGGACCTATCGGGTTGCTGCTTATAACTAACGTGGTCTTATATATAGCCACGTTCATTCAGAGAGACATATTATATTTCTTAGCTTTGAAGCCCCTGTTCTTTGCCAATGAACCATGGACCCTGTTTACGTGTATGTTCGTTCATGGCAGTTTGTGGCATATCTTATTCAATATGTTCGCTCTATATTTCTTTGGAAGCTTCTGTATCAATCTTATCGGCAGGGTACCGTTTTTAATTGTATACTTTATCGGAGGAATTGCCAGCAGTCTCGCCGTATTATTTCTTTCCAGCCCGCTTACTATAGGTTACGGCGCTTCGGGAGCAATATTCGCCCTGGCCGGTGTATGTGTGGCGATAAGACCGAAGACAACTGTTTTCATTTTCCCGTTTCCGGTCCCTATACCTCTCTGGATAGCAATACTCATCTTCGTGGCATTTTCATTCCTGCCGGGAATAAGCTGGCAGGGACATCTCGGCGGTCTTTTACTCGGAATAATAGTTGGTCTGATATACAGAGTCCGTCGACAGCGCGTAACTTTCGATTTGTAATTTACCGGGAGTGTATTATGAGTCCTGAAGACGCTAACAGGATACTTATCAGTAAAGAGGAGATCGAAGCCGCTCTTAAAAGACTGGCATCCGAGATAGACAACGACTTCAGAGATAAAAATCCGTTAATTGTTGGTATTCTCAAGGGGTCCTTTATTTTTACCGCAGACCTCGTCCGTTTACTGGACTTTCCTCTGGAGATAGAGTTCGTCAGGCTGTCAAGCTACGGGAGAGGAAGAAAGACCGCAGGTGAACTCAAAGTCGTGCAGGGACTGAATACACCCGTTAAAGGAAGAGACGTGCTGGTAGTGGAAGATATAATAGACACAGGTAAATCGGTAGCGTATTTAATGGAATACCTGCGTAATGAAAAACCGGCTTCTCTGAAACTCTGCGTATTGACCGATAAGCCCTCACAGAGACAGACCGAGGTAAAAATCGATTACCTCGGCTTTTCAGTTCCGGATGAATTCCTGGTTGGTTACGGACTGGACTATGATGAGAGGTACCGCAATCTGCCGGATATACGTCTATTGAGAGAGGACAACTGATAAAAGTGACCGGTTTGATTTATAAAAAAGCGGACTTTCATATACACTCTCCTACGTCCGTTTGCTACGGTGATAAATCGGTCGCTCCCGAGCAGATTATAAATGCGGCTCTGAATTCTGGTCTTGAGGTTATCGCTGTCACGGACCATAACACATTCGAATCGGTAGATACTTTAAGAGAAATCGGCAGGGAGAAAGGACTCTGTGTATTTCCGGGCATCGAACTTTCTACGAAAAGCGGTCATTTCGTAGCCCTTTTCGATATCGATACTCCGGTTGACGAGCTAGAAGAAATACTTGTGATACTTCTTCCGGATAGAAGCAGATGGGGAGACGGGACCGTTAGACTCGATATGGATACCGTGAAGATATTGAAACTGGTATCCGAAAGAGGCGGGATTACGCTTGCAGCTCATATAGAGAGGTGGCCGAGCGGTATTCTGGAATCGGGCGAATCAAGCCGCGAGAAAATAAATATAATGGAAAGCCCGGATTTAACCGGTCTGGAAATTACTATACCCGGCGACAGGACCGACTGGAATAATGGTAAAATGAATAACTACCATCTAAAATATGCCTGCGTTCAGGGTTCCGATGCTCACAGTCTTGATGAAATAGGTCGCCGTCCGGTGTATATAAGTATCGAAAACTGCACCCTGGAAAATTTAAAAATTGTTTTCGGCGAATTTGAAGATAGAATTCGATTTCCTGACGACATGGAAGAGGACTGATTACAGGTTTTCATCGGCATTTAGAAGGGAGCATGCACATGGAAACTCAGGATTTACTATATAAGAAAGAAAACGGAATTGCCATTGTAACGCTTAACAAACCGGATAAAATGAATCCCTTGACCAGGGAGATAAGCAACGGCATTTATGAATCGATGGAAGATGTTTCTAAAGATGACAACGTCCGGGTGGTAATTATTACCGGCACAGGCAGGGCATTTTGCTCGGGTGCAGACGTAAAGGCAATGGCTGAAAGGGCCGTGCAGAATGCTCCGGACCCTGTCACCCAGCAGGCAGCCCGGCAAAGACAACCTAGAGTCCACTTTGCCCTGCTGTTTCATCATTGCGAAAAACCGGTAATAGCTGCAATTAACGGAGTTGCAATAGGCGTCGGACTGGATATCGCCCTGGCCTGCGATATCAGGATAGCCTCGGATAGAGCCCAATTTTCAGAAGCCTATATCCGCCGGGGAATAACCCCGGCTGCCGGAGGCACCTATTTTCTACCCAGGCTGATTGGAATAGATAAAGCCTGCCAGCTGATTTTCACCGGTGATATGATAGACGCAAAAGAGGCAGAACGAATCGGTCTTGTGACAACTGTCGTACCGCACGACGAACTCGAAAGCACCGCTTTAGGACTTGCCGAGAAAATAGCCAAGGGTCCCTTGCAGGCAATAAAATACGCCAAGAAAGCCATATACGACGGTCTTACAACCGATTTGGAGACCAACCTCGACTATACGATGGCTGTAAGGCAGGAACTCCTTAAAACTGAAGACCATAAAGAAGGGACGGTCTCTTTCGTTGAAAAAAGAGCACCCGTATTTAAGAAGAAAAAACAGTAGAAGGATAATTTGAATAGAAGTCCGTTAATATCAGCCGCCAGAGGAGATACGCCGTCAGACCTGATTCTGGCTAATGCCGGGATAATAAATGTTTTTACCGGCGAAATAGAACGCGGTAACGTCGCTGTTCACGGTGGTAGAATCGCCGGAATCGGTGATTATACGGAAGCAAAGGAAACAATCGACCTCAAAGGTAAATACCTTGCCCCGGGACTGATAAACGGGCATGTCCACCTTGAAAGCTCGATGCTGGACGCAGGACAGTATGCCCGCGCCGTGGTACCAAAGGGAACTACTTCTATCGTTACCGACCTCCATGAAATCGCCAACGTCGCCGGTATCGAAGGAATTCGCTATATATTAAAAGTTCTTAAGAAATTACCCATAGATATTTTCCTGATGGCTCCTTCCTGCGTGCCTGCTACCCACCTGGAGACTTCGGGAGCCGATATCGATGAATCCGCTTTAGGAAAAATTCTGCGGTTCGAGGAATGTATCGGACTCGGAGAGGTGATGAACTACCCCGGGGTGATTTTCGCCGATGACATTATGCTGGGAAAAGTGGAATTATACAGACATAAAACGGCAGACGGGCACGCTCCGGGCGTAAGTGGCAAGGAACTCAACGCCTATATTGCCGCCGGTATCCGTTCAGACCATGAATCGGTATCCTTTGAAGAAGCAAGAGAAAAGCTGGAACGCGGCATGCATATAATGATAAGGGAAGGTTCATCGGAGAAAAACCTTGAGGCATTACTGCCTCTCGTTACCGATAAAACGTATAAGAGATGCATGTTCGTGGTTGACGACCGTAGTTGTGTCGACATCCTTAATGACGGTGATATCGACGCCGTAGTGAGGAAAGCTATTTCCCTCGGACTGGACCCGGTCCGGGCTATACAGCTAGCCTCTATTAATACCGCCGATTACTTCAGGCTTGACGAAATCGGAGCTATCGCTCCAGGTTACAGGGCGAATATGATTGTACTTAATGACTTATCCTCATTCGATATCGAGTCCGTTTATTATGAGGGAAAAAAGATAGCCTCTGATGGTAAAGCTTTATTCACCGCAGGGAAAACAGCCGGCAGGTTAATTACCGATACCGTGAATATCAAACCCTTCGATATCCAGGCACTGGAACTGAGGATAAAAGGCTACACCGCCCATGTCATAGAAATTGTACCGGGGCAGATAATAACAAAGAATACTCTTATGCATGTCAGGACCGAAGACGGACTTGTATTACCTGATACGGACAGAGATATCCTTAAGCTAGTCGTCGTGGAAAGACACAAGAGAACGGGAAATATAGGAGTCGGACTGGTAAACGGGTTCGGTCTGAAGAGCGGAGCCCTGGCTTCCTCGGTCGCGCACGACTCTCACAACATAATCGCAGCAGGAGCTGATGACAAAGACATCTACACCGCTATCAGGGAGATTGAGAGGCTAAAAGGAGGCATTGTTGCCGTAAAAGAGGGGAAAGTACTGGCAAGCCTTGCTCTGCCCGTTGCTGGCCTTCTTTCGGACGAACCGATGGAAACGGTAGTCAGCAAGCTGGAGGGTCTTGAAAAAGCAGCGGCTCAGCTAGGTTCTAAACTCCCGTCTCCTTTCTCCACGCTGTCATTTATGGCTCTTCCGGTTATACCTGAGCTCAGACTGACCGATAAAGGACTCGTCGACGTTATTCAATTCGATTTCATAGAAATATCTTAAACGAAGATAAATAATGCTATACGCCAGAAAAAAAGCTCTTTTCGAAAACAGGTTCGACGCAGGAAGAAAACTCGCTGCACTTCTCGAAGAATACAAAGAGCGGTCGGTTATTGTCCTGGCAATTCCTAACGGCGGTGTCCCTCTAGGCCTGGAGTGCGCTCTTTCCATTGATGCCGATTTCGATGTGGTAATATCCCGTAAAATCCCGTTTCCACTTAAACCCGAAGCCGGGTTCGGTGCAATAGCCGATGATGGAATCCCGATTGTAAACGAAGATGTCGTCAGGCAATACAACCTTTCCGACCACCAGGTCAATTACGCTATCAACGAAGTAAGAGTGGAAATACGCCGCCGTACGAACCTGTACAGAGGGAACAGGCCGCTGGCAGTAGTAAAAGATAAAACGGTGATTATTACCGACGATGGGCTGGCTTCCGGTTACACCATGAAAGCAGCGGTTGAATCTGTAAGGAAAAGACAGCCCAGGGAAATTATCGCCGCTGTTCCTGCAGCGTCGCAGGGAGCCATGGAACTGCTTGAAGATGTCGCCGATAAGATAATCACCTGCGCCATCGGTACGATGCCCAAGTTCTTTATATCGGATTTCTACAGTGTCTGGTACGATTTTAAGGACAGAGAAGTAACCCAGTGCCTCAAGCAGTGGCGCATGCGCAGAATCGACTCAATAATAAAGCCTCGCCGGGAAAAATGAGCTAATCGGGAAGGCTTAAAAGACGCTGTTCCGTTATCTTTATTCTTTAGCTGCCGGAGCAGGGTTCTTATATCCCTGAAGCAGTTCTTTCGGCACCAGTTCGGCCAGTTCCTCTATCGTCCACAGCCCTTCTTTTTTATCTATAGACTTAGTCTTCACTGGTTCGGAGTAATAAGCTATATTTCCGCCCGTGACGTCGAATACCTGTCCGTTAATATCGGCAGCGAGGTCGGTGCAGAGATACACAAGGAAAGGAGTCAGTGTCATCGGGTCGGGCAGGTTTGTAAGTTCTTCATACCGCTCTTTCGTCATAAGACCGGCTTCATACCGTTTCTTGAATCCTTCCTGGATATCCGGACTGGCACTGAACTGTGTTGAAGCCGTGGGAGCATAAGCGTTACAGGTTACTCCGTATTTACCGACTTCCCTGGCAACAGACCTGGTCAGACCTACGATTCCCGCCTTGGCTGCACCGTAATTGCAGTGTCCTACGGTCCCGAGCCAGGCAGTGGACGTGGTATTGATAATCCTGCCCCACTTCTGTTCTCTCATAAGACCGGAAGCAAACCGGATAGTATTGAAACTACCCTTGAGGTAGGAATCGGAAGAGATGTCCCATTCTTCCTCTGTCATATTCCAGACCATGTGTGGACGGTCCGTTCCGGCGTTGTTTATCAGTATATCCAGCTTGCCGAAACTTTCCACGGCTGTTTTTACTATTTCCTCGGCTACGGCGAATTCGGCTACCGAACCGTAAAACGGAACAGCCTGACCGCCTGCGTCCTTGATTGCCTTGGCCGTAGTTTCGGCATCGCCACCTTCGGAACCGGCACGGCGGTTATTTGTTACTACTTTCACGCCTTCCTGTGCCAGGGCTATCGCAATTGCACGCCCGATTCCCTGCCCGGAACCGGTCACAATAGCCACTCTGACTTTCAGTCTTTCACTCATTATTTCCCTCCATGATTTTAATTAATTGAACCATACCATAATAATATCCGCGTATTTCTAGTGAAAATAGACTGGAAATCGTTAAAATTCTAAGGTTTCGGCTTCTGCTTTGTCAAATTCCTATAGTGTTTTACAGACGTAAATATTAACATGATTATAAGGTTGACTTCATTCGCATATAGGTATAGTATAACCTGTAATTCGGGAAAGGCCGCTGAAATGGGAAAAGATTTTTTCATACCGGGGGGAAGGACCTATGGACTTTGGTATCAAGGGGAAGGTGGCCATTGTTACGGGCACTAACCGAAAAGGAGCTTTGGGCTGCGATATCGCCAGCACTCTCGCAACTGAAGGAGTCAATATTGCCTGTGTGGATTTCATGGTCGAAGGAGCAGAGGCTATAGCGAATGATTTGCTGGAAATGGGAGTGAATGCGAAGGCTTATAAAGTCGACCAGCGTGACTATAAGCAGGTGGCTGAAACAGTTGCCAGGATTAAAGAAGACCTGGGACCTCCCGAAATACTTATTAATAATGCCGCTTTACTCAGGAGCGGCGGCCGAATAGAGTCTACTTCTATTGAAGACTGGCAGAATCTCTTGAAAACAGACCTCGATGGTCCCTGGTACTGGATAAGAGAGGTCTGGGAATCGATGGCCGAACAGAAATGGGGTCGGATTATTAATATATCATCTATCTCCGGTGTTCTCGGCGGGTTCGGGCAGGTCAATTATTCGACAGCTAAAGCCGGTGTTATAGTTATGGCAAAGACTGCGGCACTGGAAGGTGCCCGCCTCGGAATTACCGCTAATGCTGTCACCGTTGGTATTGTGGATACCAGTGACGGAAGAATAAACGGAGCAGAGATGTTCCAGAGAATAAAAGCCAGGATAGCGATGCGCGAATTCGGTGAGCCTGCAGACGTATCGAACTGTATCGCTTTTCTCGTATCAAAACAGGCTAAATATATTACCGGTCAGGATATTCATGTTATGGGAGGACTCGACCTTTTTACTTATTAAGTTAAAAACTATTGAAATTGTATCCTTCCGGTGTTATATTAAATAAAGAAAATTGAATATCAAGCACCTTTAAGTTAGTCCGGAGAGGCTAGCAAGGAGGCAGGGACGAAGAGTAGAACCCTCTTGCTAGCCGGCAAGAGGGTTTAATTATGGCAGAAAAAATAATAATGAACCGGCAGGATATCAGGAGAAGCCTGGCAAGAATCTCTCATGAAATAATCGAAAGAAATAAGTCGGCAGAAAACCTTATATTTGTCGGTATGAGAACAAGGGGCGTACCCCTGGCTAACCGGCTTGCCGAAAATTTGAACGGCTTCGAAAGACTGAAAATACCCGTCGGAGCTCTTGATATCAGTTACTATCGCGATGACCTGGAGCTGCTTGATGAGAAACCTGCCGTGCAGCATACGGATATTCCCGTAAACGTAAATAACAGGTCAATAGTACTCGTGGATGATGTTCTTTATACGGGACGCAGCATTCGCGCGGCGATGGACGCCCTGATAGACCTCGGGCGACCCCACTCCATCCAGCTTGCCGTGCTTATCGACCGAGGTCACCGTGAACTTCCGATAAGGGCTGATTACGTGGGCAAGAACATACCAAGCGCCCGCGACGAAGAAATAAAGGTAAGGCTGCAGGAAAGTGACGGGGTCGACGAGGTAGTCATAATAAATAATAATCGTGACGGAAACTCTTCGAAACAGGATGAATCAAGTCTTGTCAGGGAGGAACTGCTATGACTCTGGCAAATAGAAGTCTGGTAACCATAGACGACCTTTCGAACGAGGAAATCGAAGCTGTATTTACTCTGACAGACGAGATGTCGGATTCCATAGATAAACAGCTTGACGTCTGCCATGGAAAGATAATGGCAAGCCTGTTCTTCGAACCCAGCACCAGGACGAGGCTCTCTTTCGAGGCAGCCATGCACCGCCTTGGGGGAAACGTAATCGGTACAGTCGATATAGGGGCTACATCACTGGCTAAAGGTGA
>CAZIYN010000081.1:0-5453 GCA_964543495.1 uncultured Dehalococcoidales bacterium
CTCCGAGCCTTCTATCTCATTAGTGGCGGCAAATGCTTCATTAAGCAGGACCAGAGAATCGGCAGACAGGTGGTCTGCAATTTGACTCATACGGCTGAGTTCATCATCCAGTTTACCGCTTTCCATCGATACATCTTCCCTGCGCTTGAAGTGTGTGAAAAGACCCGTGCACAAATTGGCGGTAAATGAACGGGCAGGAACAAACATACCGCAATGCATCATCATCTGTGAAAGGCCTACACTCCGTAAAAAGGTCGTTTTCCCGCCTTTGTTGGCTCCGGTCACTACGATGAGATTCCTGTTGTCGGCATCGATATCGTTCGCCACAACCTGTTGTCCCATGCTCAGTGCCAGGGAGATGTCATAAAGCCCCTCGGCTGACAGACTGCGCTTGTCTGCCGCTGCGGGGACCGGAAAGGATTCAGGCTCATCTATTTCGGCAAGGCGGTCATTCAGGTTGATACAGCCGAGGTAGAATGCGAGTTCAGCCCGTAACATAACTAGGAAGTTGAGGACGTGGTCTACCGATTGTGCAGTAGTATTGGCTACCGAGTTGACTCCCCGGTTTCTGAGGTCACCCAGTTTCCTGACTGCCGTCTCGTCCTGGTTATTAATTCGGAAAGTAAATTCCCTCGGCCCTTTCCTGAATGCCCGTTCTATCCATTTCTTCTGGCTGTTCGGTTTATACAATACATAGTCACTGCCCCTGTTGCCTTTCCCTAACCTCGCACCGATCAGGACCTCATCTCGCAGATTCAACTCCCTGAGGTGCTCCTCTATTTCTTCCAGGTATTCGTCGGTAATCTCTTCCCTGATTCTGGCGAAGAACTCTGTAAAACCCTCCGATTCGAATTTACCGGCATCCTGGTCGGCGATACTCTTCAATGTCCTTAACGTACCTAAAAAGACCTGCAGGGTCTCGACTGCGCGGGACAGTAACGACCATGAAGAGTAGGAAAGGTCCGCTGACCAGTGGGACACTTTTTTATCTCCGATAATGCTAACCGCGAGGTTATACAATTTCTTTACTATAGAGGGATTATTCAGGCAATCCCTGAGAACTGCCTGCCGGTAAAGTATGATGTCAGACCCGTTATCGAGGCCGGAAAGCAGCGCGCTCTGTGCCACCCGGTATAAGAACTCATCGCCCTTAGCCATGGCGTTGAGAACGGGGTCGAGCTGCAGGTCCAGAATCAGGTCCGACCCGTTCCAGGGTGCATTTTGCTCCAGGTCGTAGTCCCGGTCTTTATGCATCAAGTAGACTTTCATTACTTTACTCTCTCCCTCAGAGACTCGTACGTCAGGCCGTACTTCTCAGCCATTGCCGTCGCATATGAGAGTCCGTGTGGAGGTCTCCTTGCGATTTTATACGTACGCAGTGACGGGTCTTCAGAGCCTACCATACTTACCATACTCACCGTTTTTTCGTTGTATGATGCCAGCTCCTCGACAAACGTTACCCATACACAAATCAGGTCCAGCCGAGTTATGATCTCCATCACCTTCCTGCCAAGAAATACGGCATCATTAAAAGTGGTGGAGGTTAAAATTTCATTCGCAATGATGATACTGCCTGACGTAGCCTCGCTGAGAATACTCTGAATTCTGGTGAGGTCGTCTTCCAGTCTGCTTCTCAGGTCCTCGACAGTTTCTTCCTTCTCGAAATGGGTAAACAGCCTGTCGAACAAGAAGATTTTTGCTTCCTTTCCCTGCACGGGGCAGCCCAGGCTGGCGAGATAGTGCAACTGTCCGAAGGTGCGCGCGAAGGTTGTCTTACCTCCCTGGTTCGGCCCCGAGACAACGAATATGCGCTCCTTGCCTTTCATAGAAAAGTCGTTGCACACAATAGACCTGTCTTCCGAAAGAAGTTTGTTGGCCAGAGCCAGGTCAAACCCTTCCAGGTTGTGGATTTCTTTACTTTTATCCGATACTTCAGGGTAGCAGAAATTCAACTCTGCTGCCCGGATGGAATTCATCAATTCCAGATACCCGGTGTAAAACTGGACTTCCCGGTCGAAAGCGGTAATCGTTTTATCGAGAAAATCCGCGTTCTGTTCAAAAAAGTCATACAATTTATCAAATATTTCCGGATATAGCTGTGCTACCGCTCCCAGGATTGTTGCCTCCAGGTCGTTCATCTCTACCGGTTCGGAAAACCCAGCCATGTAATCTCTGGGACTTCCCTGATTGAATCTATCGAATGTCTTGTCAATCTCTGCGCTGTGGTCTACCTCGGACTCACTTCGCCGGACGGTGAAGTATTTACCTTTAATGTTTATACAGTAGTCCACTGCGTCAATCTCTGCCTGCAATCGTTGTGTTTCTTCTGCCAGGGATGTAAAAGACGTTGAATTGACATAGTCTTTCAGGAATTCAAGAAATGCCAGGAATCCACGTGACTTCGGGTCCGCTTCCGATAAATCTCGGTATAGGGAACCGACAGCGTCGCAGTAGACTCCTGCTGCATCCAGGAACCACCTTTCCTTCTGGAGTTGATAAGAAAGCCTGTTACTCCGGGCCAGGTAATCACGCACCGTATGCATTCGTCTGGCGAATGTTTCAATAATCCGAGCAATCTCTTCTCTCTCAAGTTCCTGCATCACTTCGTGGCGGTACTCGATAGCTCCTGTGCGTTTCAGAGGATGCCAGAAAAAGGGCTTCAGATTGTATTCTTCCCTGCCTTTTATGGCGGCTTCAACGACCTGGTCGAGATTCAAATCGGTAAAAAATTCCGGCAACTCCGGTTTTCCCACAGGTCTGTCTTCTGCCTTCTCGAACAAGATACTTTCAAAACTCATAGACTAGCCTTTATTTATATTACAACGAAATAAGTTGACATTGGTTTCCTGAGTATGATTGATATCGTATGACACATTATTGAGTATCATGAACCGATTTAATTATAATAAGATAAAAATATCGGTGCAAATGGACCTCTAGTTAGCGGTCATATTATATTAACACGATCCGTCAACATTCGTAATAAACACATACCCACTGACCGGACCATTGAAATAGACATTATCAATTACTATAATCAGTTTTAAGACTGTTAGAGGAAGTTATTATGAAAATTGTAGTACTGGACGGATACACGGAAAACCCCGGAGACCTGAGCTGGGACAGCCTGGAAAAGCTCGGAGAATTGAAAGTCTATGACCGTACACCGCCCGACGAGATTATCGAGCGTATCGGTGATGCCGTAGCAGTTTATACAAATAAAACTCCCATCTCCAGCGCCACGCTTGATGCCTGTAACAATATTAAATTCATAGGCGTTCTGGCAACCGGCTATAATATCGTGGACTGTGGTGCCGCCAGAGAGAAGGGTATCCTCGTGACAAATGTGCCGACATACGGTACAGCCGCCGTAGGGCAGTTTGCAATTGCCCTGCTTCTGGAGATATGCCACCACATCGGCCACCACGATACGGAGGTGCACCGGGGCTGCTGGGAGAATTGTGACGACTGGTGTTTCTGGGACTATCCGCTGATAGAGCTTTCAGGCAAAACGATGGGAATCATCGGGCTGGGGAAGATAGGAAAAACTACCGCGAAAATTGCCGGGGCACTCGGTATAAACGTTATTGCGGTCGATGAAGTCCAAAACGATGAGGGCAGGGAAGTTGCCAAATACGTTTCCCTGGATGAATTATTTGAGTCTTCGGATGTTATCGCTCTGCACTGTCCGCTGTTTCCTTCCACGGAGGGAATTATCAATAAGAACACGATAGCCGCGATGAAAGATGGCGTCATTATCATCAATAATAGCCGAGGACAGCTAATCGTTGAACAGGACCTTGCGGATGCGCTGAACAGCGGTAAAGTCTATGCGGCCGGTCTCGACGTTGTTTCCGCCGAGCCTATCAGGAGCGACAATCCGCTGCTTACCGCGAAGAACTGCATCATAACCCCGCATATCTCATGGGCGTCCAGAGAAAGCCGCCAGCGCCTGATGGATGTCGCCGTCGATAACCTGGCCCAGTATATCAACGGTACTCCGGTAAACGTCGTGAACAGCTAGAAGCCGGTTAAACAGTAAATTATACGGGGCAGGAGGAAGTGTCTCCCAACTTCACGCACCAGCATATCCCGGGGAGGAGTTCGCCCACCAGCATATCCGGGATGCGCGAAGCCCCCAATTAAGGCAGTCCTGTCCGCTACTGCTTCGTGGTCCGGCTGCTTTTTAACTGTTTTACCTCGTTTTTCAGCCAGGACAGCCAGGCTTCCAGTCCTTCTCCGGTCTTGCAGGAAATTGGAAGTATTTTAACGTCCGGATTCAGGCCGGTAACAGCGTTTTTAAAAGCATCGATATTGAAATCAAGATAAGGCATCAGGTCGATTTTATTCACCAGCACCATTTCCGATTCGGTAAACATCAGGGGATATTTGTGAGGTTTATCATCTCCCTCGGGAGTACTGAGGAGCATTACCTTTCTGTGTTCGCCGAGTACGAACTCAGCCGGGCAGACGAGGTTGCCAACGTTCTCAATCAGGAGGACATCGACTCCTTCGAGAGGCAGACCGTTCAGCGCCTTTTCAATCATATTGGCATCCAGATGGCAGCCCCCTTCGGTATTTATCTGGATAACCGGGACTCCCTGCTGGCTGACCTTATCGGCGTCCACGCTGGAGGTAATATCGCCTTCGATTACGGCTAAATTTATTTCCGGTTTCAGTTTTTCTATGGTATTCATAATCAGGCTGGTCTTGCCGGCTCCCGGAGAAGACATTATATTCACCGCCAATATGCCGTCTCTGTCCAGCCGTTCGCGGTTTCTGGCAGCTATCGTATCATTGGCATCCAATATGCCTTTTAAAACTTTAATTTCCATTTAATCTACCTCTATAGTGTTAATATAGCATTCCCGTCCCGATAATATTTCCACGCTCTGGCTCCGGCATTCCGGACATGCCCATTTTATATCATCCGGGGAGAAGGTATTTTCGCAGTCCCGGCATCGCAGAATCGTCGGTTTCTTCTCAAAGGTGAGGGTAGCTCCGTTTGCGATAGTGTCTTTACTGAGAAAAGGGAAATAGAACTCGACACAGTTGTCGACAATACCCGAAAGTTCTCCGATACTGATATTGATGTTCCTGATTTTCCTGGCGCTATTCTTTTCAGCCTGCTCAAGAGCAATGGCCAGAATACTCTGCGTAATTGCGAACTCATGCATATTTGCTGAGGGAATATCAGGATAAATGGCAGCTCAGGTTAAATCCCCGCCCCTCCGTTCCGTTTAAGGTATCTATTTCTCCAGTCAATCTTCCGATATATTATAGGCTTTATACACCGGAGTGTCTATTATTTATGCATATATCAGTATCTGTAATACTGTATGAAGCATCGTTCTAAACCGGTTGATAGTTATTTACCTCACCCCTTACCCCTCTCCAGCCAGAACCATTCGAAATGAAAGAGGATTCTTTCTGGCTGGAGAGGGGAGTAAAGA
>CAZIYN010000081.1:5463-6884 GCA_964543495.1 uncultured Dehalococcoidales bacterium
ATATAACTTCTTTCACCTTCCAAACAAACGAATTATCACAAGCAATAGAGGGAGTTGTTTGAAAGGAGGTAAGGACTGCCCGTCCGCCAGAGGCGGACCAGATGCATATGGCAGGCGGAGCGATAGTATATAAAATCAACAGAAACCGAATAATACTCAATCCCGTAAGGAGTAGCATTTAATAAAAAAGAAGAGACCGGCGCAGGGTATGTATTTACGCCGGTCTCTCCAGCTGTGTTTGTCATTGCGGTCCGGGATGGAGTCCCGGTTTTATTCACAACGACATCCGTATTCTATTTTCCGAACAGCCCTTTCACCCAGTTGATGAAGCTGTTCCACCAGCTGGCTATGTTGTTACCAGTTCTTCTCCACCAGGATACCTTTTCAGCGGCGGTTTCGTCTTCGATAACTTTTTCTTCATCCGACGCCTTCGGCGTACCGATGGTGGGTTTGCTGCTTACTTCGGTTTCCGTTACCGTGAAGGAAGCTGACTTTCCGTTGACATCCACGGTATAGGTCCCGGCGGAATCGGAAGATGTCGTAAACGAGACATTCTTGTAGGAACCACCGGATATCGTTACCGAGGTGGTCTCCACTACCTCTCCGTTGACCTTCAGGCTTACTTTATAGCTGCCTGAAAGTCCGCCTGTATTGCGTACCTTGACGGTGACGGTAACGTCTTCACCTGCTCCGACCTCAGCCGGTGAAACGGAAGGACTGCCGATACTGAATCTGGCGGAGGATGGCTGTGTCGTGGTTGTTGAAGTAGACTGCTCGCTGATGATGGCAAAATCGGTAAAGTGGCTAACCTGGGCTTCGACGATGCCGAGCGTGGTATAGACCTTGCTTTCCAGTTTCTGCCATTCGGAGCCGTCCCAGTAAGCAATATACAGCTCATCTGTATCAGTGCCTGCCGGCAGACCGTCGACGTCGAAGTACAGGAACAGGGTTATCGCCGGTTCGAAGGTCGCTCCGTCAGGACCGAAGTCGTAAGCACAGATGATAGTGCTGTCAGACGGCGGGTCTGCGGGTTCTTCTACTTCCGCGGCAGTTACCGTCGCAAGTACGGTACCATCAGAAGCCAGTATTTTGGTACCTTCGGGTATCTTCAGAGCTGCGTCTTCATCGGCAGTCTTGAGTATGCATTCTTCCAGTACCGTGCCGGCGGAAGACCTTCTCAGGCTTGTGGTAGTGGACAGCCCGGGAGTCGGTATTCCTCCGCTTGTTCTGGTGGAGGAACCGCCGCCACCGCCTCCACCGCCACCGCTTGTGGTAGTGGTGGTAGTGGTTGATGAAGCGGTAGGCGTGGCACCGCTGGAGGCGCTCGACTTGACGGACTCATTACCGCCGGTATCGGCAGTAGTTATCTTGTAGTAGTACGTGGTGCCGCTGGATACCGATGTGTCGGTATATGAACTGGT
>CAZIYN010000081.1:6894-8994 GCA_964543495.1 uncultured Dehalococcoidales bacterium
CTGTTTATCTGAGCATATGAACCGGTGGCCGAAGTGGAGCGGTACACCTCATAACCCAGCAGGTCGGTCAGAGCTGAATCGTCGGTGTTTGTTGTCGGCGCCGTCCAGCTCAGCACTACCTGTCCTGTCCCTGCAGTAGCTGTAAGTCCTGAAGGAGCTGCCGGGGCAAGACCGTCTGTGGTTATAATGGGGCTGAATACGGTCAAATGGCTGGTGGTACCCATAAAGGTTACACTGACCAGATTCGCCCAGGTTGTCTCGGTAGCCGGGTTGTATGCGATGGTGGTCGGGATGGATATATAAGCTGATGCGGAGTCATCCCAGTAAGCCAGCTTGATTTTATCTATTTCAGCCAGGCTGGAGAAACCTGCAGCTACCAGTTCCGCCTTGGTGTAGCTCATCTCGATGCTTATATCGTTGTCCAGTGTGGTTACGGGATTACCGTTGGCGTCCACGAAGACAACCTTCTTGCCCTTTCCTCCAAGAGGTGTGGCAGTGGGGCTCGAAGGAAGATTCGATGTCTCCTTGGTCTGTACCTGGAAGTCGGACGTTTCCGTGCCGACCGCATTGGGCGGTACGGTTATCTTCAGACCAGCATTCGGGTCGTCGAAGGTAGCACCGGAAGCCGGTTTGAAGGGTTTGGCTTTCGGAGGTGACAGAGAGACATTATCGGAGAGCTGGATATTCACTCCGGTTACCGCTATGCTTTCTACGGTTACCGGATTATCGGAATAAGCCTTTTCCAGATATCCGTCTGCCGCTCCGAAGAGTCGCCAGTCGCCGGGCGAGACATACAGCGTATATGAACCGTCCGGGTCGGCCGGCGTCCCCGTGAAACCGCCGCCGAGTTTGTCGGCATGGACGAAAGCATTAGAAAGGCCTTCGCCTGAGTCGAAGCTGCCGTTACTGTTA
The DNA here is from genome assembly GCA_964543495.1 of uncultured Dehalococcoidales bacterium. Taxonomy (GTDB): domain Bacteria; phylum Chloroflexota; class Dehalococcoidia; order Dehalococcoidales; family UBA2162; genus CAYVOV01. Next base: position 7,807 of record CAZIYN010000081.1, read on the forward strand.
GTATCGAAGTAGACGTTACCGGAAATGGTCAGCGATGTCTTGGTAATGGTTATATTCTTGGTGTTGGAACCTGCCGCAACCGTAATCGTACTCGGTTCGCTGATGTAGCCGGGCTTCTCGGCACCCATCATATAGGTACCGGGCTTAACCGCCAGGCTGTAGGCTCCGGAGGAGTCCGCAGGCGTACCGAAGTGCATACCTGTCTCAGGATTTCCGATGTGGACGAAGGCATCGGGTACCGGATTACCCTGAGAGTCTTTTACTGTTCCGGATACAGTAGCTTCACCGATACCACTCAGGTCGAAGGTGCAGGTGCCGTCCGAAGTTAAATCGATATAGAATGGCGAACTCTGTCCTTCTGTAGGAATAAACTCACCGTAACCCGGAATGTGAGCGAAGCCGTGGTAAGCGCCTGCCGGCAGATTTACATTGGTGTTTGACGACAGGTTCTGTATCTCGAAGTGCCTGCCCATTCCGAGAGGTTGTCCGTTCGACGGATCAATCCTCATAAAGTCGACGAATGCGTTCATCGTCGCCGACCCGCCGGTGAAGCTGATGGTCAGTGTCTTGAGGTCGGCGGTACCGACATTGATATTAACATCGGTAACATCGCTGGTGGTAACTGCCACGTTCCAGGGCTGAGCCGGTGTGGGAGTATTGGTTACACCGGTACCGGAATTGGCGGCGACTTCACCGTACTCTGGCGTCCAGATATCCACGCGGTAGTGTTTTTCTCCCGTGGTAGTACCTTTCACTCTGATTGAGTAGTTACCGTTACTATCGGTACTGCCGCCGTTATCGTATCCGGTGAAGTATCCCTGTGCATTTACTTCCACGGCGCGTATCGGGATGTAAGCCTGGAGGACTCCGCCGATAGAGACATTACCCTGAATGCTTACATAGGTCAAGCTTGACTCAGGGAAGAAGTTAACATTCTGTTTATCAGAATCGGTTACTTCAATTCCTGTCTTTTCCGTTAGTTGTCCGTAGCCGGGGAGGAATGCACCGACATTCCAGGTGCCGGGTGTTACGTACAGGATATAGACACCGGAACTGTCTGTCATTGCCTCGGAATTACCCGGACCATCGGTCCTGTAAGCGTATACCGAAGCGCCACCGACAGTATTTGTTCCGTCGGTAACCTTACCTGATATCGTTCTATCAGGTTTAGCAATCTTGATTACGATA
>CAZIYN010000082.1:0-8811 GCA_964543495.1 uncultured Dehalococcoidales bacterium
CGCTAAAAGAGAGAAATGTCTTATCTGAACAGCTCGATTCTGTGGAAAGCTTCGGCAAGCTGGAACTTCTGCCCTTCGGCATTCATCTTTGCCCGTTCGGATACCCGTTTTTTGATTTCCTCGAACGGGGCCGAGCCTATCTGGCTTACGTGGCACTGCAGGGCTTTCACTTTCTGGTCGAAAACCTCGGTGATATCCACCCAGTAATTCGGTTCATCCGCCGCCCAGAGCAGTATCTCGACGACTTTGTGGGGCATATATCCTTCTTTTATTAAATCGGGATAGGCGTGATAGTCTCTCGAATAAGGGAAAACAGCGTCCAGCACAAGCTGCCCGGTGATTCTGTGGTCGCGGTGCCAGAGGTACTTCCTGTAAGGATTGGAAGTCACCACCGTGTCCGGCCTGTACTTCCGTATCAGGCGGACGAACTCTTTCCGTGTCTCGGCGTTTTCCTCTATCCCCTGGTCGGGATAAGGTAGAAACTCCACTTTCTTCACTCCGAGGACTTCGGCGGCGGCAAGCTGTTCCTTCTGCCGTATCTTCACCAGCTCTTCGGGCTTCATTTCGGGGTCGCTGGAGCCTTTATCCCCGTTGGTACAGACCACGTACACCACGGTCTTGCCTTCACGCACCCGGTGAGCTACGGTACCGCCGACGCCTCCTTCCGCGTCATCTGCGTGTGGAGAAAATACAAGTACATCGGCTTTTTCTGCAATGGTGGTTGAGTCAGTTTGAGATGTCATTTCCTGAAATTATTGTATAACATTCGCCACGCTGATACAATATTTGGCATATGCCAGACTACTCTATCAGAAACTACCGTCAGTCCGACTTCGATAACTACTTCCTCTTGCGCCGGCAGGAAGTCACTCTGCAATCACCCGGGCGGACCTTGTCTCCGGAGCGCCTGGCTATGCGCCTGAAACACCCCGGCTATGACCCTGAGCGCGACATGTTCCTGGCGGAATCCGGCGGGAACCTCGTCGGTTACCTGAATATACAACCTGAATCCGGAATCAGCCGGGTTATTCTTTCCTGCTGGATACAACCGGAGCACCGGAGAAAAGGACTGGCGCGTGAACTCCTCGGTCACGCCCTGAAACACGCCGGCGAACTGGGCAGCAAAGCGCTGCATGTGAACATTTCCGAAAATAACGAGGCCGCTGTCACCGTGCTGGAAAGATTAGGCTTCGCCCTGGTGCGTAAATTCCTCGATATCAGGCTCGATATGGAAAAAGTAGACTGGCAGGAAATCGACCGGGGGAAACTTGACTGCCGCTGTCTCCTGCCCGGGGAAGAGGAGAAACTCGTCGGTATCCAGAACCGCGCCTTTTCCGACCACTGGGGATTCAATCCTAACACGGTAGAGGATATAGTATACGACCTCAACCGCGGCAGTAGCTCCTATGAAAACGTGGTCGTTGCCTGCGATGGAGACAGGTTCACCGGTTACTGCTGGATTGATATTCCGGTCTGGAGCGGTGCCGACGGTGAAAAAAGAGGCGTTATCCATATGATAGGGACCGACCTTGTATACAGGGGCACCGGCGCCGGCAGGAGAGTCCTGCTCGCCGGACTCCTGGGCCTCAGGGATAGAGGAATAGAAGCTACAACCCTGACCGTGGACAGCGAAAACACCGTAGCCCTTGCTCTCTACGAATCGGTCGGTTTCGAACATCGGTCGACCAGCCTGTGGTATGAAAAGGTGATATAAAAATGGACTTTAACCTGAAACGGTATGAGGATTTCGGCTGGGACTACGAATACCTGAATCCTGTTTCGGAGAAAGAGACAGCCTGGTATATCACCTATGCCCGGCAAACGAAAGGTCCCATATTAGAACTTGCCTGCGGTTCGAGCCGTCTCCTTTCGGAACTGGCACAGGCCGGCTTCGAGGTTACAGGCATCGACCTTTCACCGGCTATGTTGAAAATCGCCGAAGACCACATCGCTGACCTGCCTTCTGACGTGGCGTCCAGAATCCACCTGCACAATATGGATATGACCCGTTTTGAACTTGTAAACAGGTTCGGCCTGGTCATTATTGCCGATAATTCGTTCAGTGTGCTGACCACCACGGAGCGGCAGTTATCCTGTCTGCAGCAGGTTCATCGCCATCTGCAGCCCGATGGCAGGTTATTACTTACCGTACGTTGCATAAAACCTTCTGATTTCCCGAACGGGAAACTGACATTCGGCTGGACGAAGCCCGTAAGAAATCCGTCGACCGGAGAACAGGTAACGCGGCGTGGCGAGATGGAACTGATAGACAGCGGGAAACTCCTGAAAGGGACCTTTTACTATAAAACATTCGCTAAAGACGGAAGTGAGACAATCAAAGAATACCCGTATGAAACCCTTGTTTTATCTAAAGAAGATTATATCTCATTATTATCCGAGGCAGGCTTTCACTCTGTTGTTTATAGTAATTATGAAGAAAAAGAGGACGATAGAAAAAACACCCTGCTGTGTTTCGTCTGTAATAAACTCTGAGTCCCGCAGAATTGGATATAAATGAATAATAAAAACAGCCCTTCGAAAACGGTCGAAATGTACGGTATAGGGCTCTTTGCTTTCATCATCTTTCTCAGCACCCTTATTGGTGTTCCGGTTTTACCAAAACTCTCGGCGGAGCTTGGCGCCGGTGAGACCGTAATCCCGATAATCCTCGCCGCTTCCCTGGCAACTGTTGTAATCGCCCAGTTTTTCACCGGGATTTTAGCAGACAGGTATTCGAGGCGTACTCTGATATTGGTTGGAGCGTTCCTCGGCTCCGTATCGTCCCTCCTGATAATCTTCGCTTCAAACTGGACGCAGCTTTTATTGCTCAGGATTCTGGCGGGAATAGCGGACGCCATTGCCATGCCGGCGCTGCTGGTCATTACCTCCGAGCTGGGTAAAGACCAGCCGGGTAAATTTTTCGGCATCCTCAGGAGCAGTCAGGGATTATCATACGTCGTCGGTCCCGCTCTCGGAGGTGCGTTTTCACTTATCTCGCTGCGGGCTCCGTTTATCGCCGACGCCGTGCTTTCCATGGTGGCTTTTTTCGCCGTTTTCCGGCTGATTAAGGATAAAGAAAGAATGCGGACCGCTCACGACCTGAACGCCTTCAGAGGCGTTAAGAACCTTCTGAAAAACCGCGCCGTTTACAAATTCCTGCTGCTGGGTATTTCGGGTATGTTCGCTTACGGGACGCTGGCAAGTTTCGTGCCGACAAAAATGCAGATACTCAATTTCACTCCCTGGCAGATAGGACTGATAGTGGCAGTCAGCGCGCTGGTCCACAGCATTACTTCATATGCGGTGGGGACGCTGTCTGACAGGTACGGCCGGAAACTGTTTGCAATCATCTCCCAGCCGGTTATCATCGCCTCTTCTATCGGCCTGATATTCTGCGATAGTTTTTATACAATCCTTATCGGCTTCTGCATACTGACAATAGGCGAGACGATACCTTTTCTTATCAGCTTCGTTTACGCATCGGAATCGTTCGACCCTGAATATATGGGCACTTCAATGGCTATATTCGATTCGATTATAGACCTGTCGCTGGTGGTAGGACCTTTCCTGGGGATACTCGTCTTCGGAATGACGGACAGTATAGCCTGGCCGTTTATAATTGCTGTAGTCCCGGCTGCAATATGCTTTGCCGTCTCTTTCACTCTTCAGGACAGCAGGCGGGTCTGAGCCGAAGACTTTTCGCTTTCAATTACGTTGTGGAACTCATCGGCTATTTCCGCGGCGATGTTCGACCACTCGTATCTGCGGACCGACTCCCGTATTGAAAGAGTATTTTCATCCTTAGCTGATAATACCAGGCTGATTTTCTCAGCCAGGATACCCGGTTCGTTATCTTCTACCACGTAGCCAGTTTCGCCCTGTCTGATTATTCTCTTTGCGTCACCCACGTCGGTGGAGACCACTCTGGTACCGCAGGCAAGCGATTCAAGGGCTACCAGCCCGAAACTTTCGTAATAGGAGGGTATCACGCAGACATCGGCGGCGCTGTAGAAATAAGGCAGCCGTTCCTGTTTTACCGAGCCGGAGAAAGTAATCCTGCCCCCCATACCAAGACTGCGCGATATTTCCAGTAGTCGTTCCTCTTCATACCGGCTGTTTTCATCGCCGCCGACTATAACCAGCCTTGGCTTGTGACCGCTATCAAGGAGCGGCATGGACTCCAGCAATCTCTCCAGTCCTTTCAGCGGCTCTATCCTGCCCACGAAGAGGACGATTTTTTCATCGGATAGACCAAGCTCGCGTCTGGCTGCTTCCTTATCGACTGGTTGGAAAAGCTCCATGTTCACCCCGCAGGGGACAACGCCGATGTTCTCGGGAGAAGCGCCGTAATAGGAGACAATCGCTTCCTTTTCTCTCGCTGTCGGAGCGATAACCCGCTGGCAGCTCCTGGCAAGGTCGCCTTCGGTCTCTATTCTTAATTCGGGGTCGGCAATACCGATACCGATGCTGTTCTTAACCGCACCCAGAGTATGAAACATTATCACGTGGGGTACCTGCCACCACGACCTCAGATACTGCCCGACCCAGCCGGACATCCAGTAATGGCTGAATACCAGGTCGTAATCCATTCCGTCCCGGCTCCTGAAAGTCTCGAGAGCGCAGGAAAAATCGGGCAGGTGCGGATAAACGGCCAGCTTGGGAATCACTCCGTCCTCTCCGGCCTTGAGGTGAATAAGCCTGAAATTTTGGCCCAGCTCATAAATCTGGTGGTCGCGCGGGTCATGGACACGGGTATAAATATCTACCAGGTGTCCTTTCTTCCCGAGTTCGCGTGCGAGCTCTACTATATACACGCTCATTCCGCCGGTATCTTTAGCACCCAGTGTGCCTACGGGGCAGCTGTGAACGCTGAGCATCGCTATTTTTATGCAGTCCGATTTCATAAAAATCCGCTCTTTATAATAGTATACCAGTCAGGTCGTTCAAATTACCAATTTCAAAGTCAGCTCTATACTCACCATCTGCGGGAGTAGAAGGACTGCTCTTCAGCCAGCAGGCCATCATCCCTGCGGCTTTGGCACCAGCAATGTCGTCCGTATATGAATTACCTACAAAAAGGCAGTTCCCCGGAGGTATTTGCAATAAGTCTGCGGCGTGATAAAAAATCCTCGGGTCAGGCTTACGTATGCCGATTTCCTCCGATAACACGACACAGGACATTAAATCGTGCAGTCCTATCGATTCCAGTTTTATATACTGAACATCAGGCAGTCCGTTCGATACGATGCCGACTTGAAATCTCCCGCTTAATTCTTTTATAAGCTCGAACGCTCCGGGCATCACAGCATTCAGTTTAGGATACTCACTGACATAGATTTCGGTAACGGTATCACCGATATCTTCCTCAATATTCAGAATGTCAAGAAAAAGCCGGCTCCGCTCTTCCCGTATGCCTTCTGAAGGAGCCCCTGCATTAAAATCCACTGTTAAAAGGCGGTCGGACTCCATAAAAGCCTCGATAACACGTTCTTCTTCAAACCTGCTGAAAACGTGAGGTAGCCGCTTTACGATAAGCTCGAGAGTCATCGATTGTGCCGCTTTCCTGTCGAACAATGTATCATCAAGGTCGAAAAGCACTGCCTTAATATTCTCCGGTGGTACGGTCATGTTATCTCTATCCTGCAATTATATATCGGTATTTCATTACCGCCCAGGCGGTATTTATAGACTTCGTCCCCTCTCAGGAAATCGAACCTCTCTTTTTTAGCTTCGATGCTTTCCTTTATGCAGAGCGCCTTGCTGAGAAGCCCCGCGCTCAGAGAAGTATATTGCGGGTCGTACCCGCTGTTATACAGGTAGACACCGTTTTTATAATCGAAGCAGATTATCATCGCCGCCGGGAGTGAATCCAATTCGAGGATACCGAGTTTTAACAGACCGGCTTCGGAAAGTTTCCCGGTCATCAGCCTGAAAAAGGACTCCATTTGCTCGGTCAGAAATTCCGCTTTATCCTCGCGGCTTTCGGTAAACATCTTAAAAAAGGTGTCCATGACATCCCGTATATCTTCGGATTTTTCCAGAGTCCGGTAGTTTATTTTCCCCGCCTCTTGCAGCCTCCTTAGCTTGCGCCTGACCTCGTGTCGCTGCTTGGAATTCAGGACCTGCAGGTATTCCTCCCACGTTGCGGGTAGTTCCACGTCCAGCGATACGTCTTCGCGCTTGATGGTAACCTCGCAGTTCCTGTTCACGGCGATTTCAGCCAGCGAAGTAAGCGCCGCCGAGTCCGGCCTCAGCGACTCCAGTTCGAGACGCTTTATGCCGTTGCTGCCTAAATCATCCAGAAGCGTACTTGAAAACTCCGTCTCCTCACCGGGTGCTACTATAAAGTCGAGGTAATCGCAGACATCGGCATCACCGACGAACGATGCTGTTCCGTCTTTCACCTTCAGGGGAGCGATTCCGATTACCTTTTCCCCCCTCCTGACTGCTCTGAGGAGGAGGTCGGCTCCATCGTCGAACACCTGCCACCAGGTCCGCATCCAGACGGGCAGAACAAAAACTGAATTCCAGTCCAGTCCGTTGTCCGGTTCATTCCATATCGAGGCAAGACTATCGAAACTTTCCTTCGTGACGGTACAGTCCATCACCTAAAGTGTATCACTTTGGTAATATTTACATCAAACGAAGTGTATTAAAACTCATCCCCTTAAAAAGGGTATTGTAAAATACATCCTGTTTTCAGTCCTTTCTGTCATTCCCGCGAAAGCGGGAATCCAGAAATCGCACCTCGCTATACCATTCTAGATACCGACTTCCGTCGGTATGACAACCTTTGCTGCAAAGCCCTTAATAACTCCCCTTTTCATTGACGTACTTATAAGCTGGTGATATTATGGTCTACTCTGAAACTTCTATAAAGAAACGTGACATGAAATCCATGCAATTGGTCCACTACAGCCCGGAATATCAGGAGTCGATACTGGAGCTTCACCGGAGTGAAGTAGCCAGCTTGAAGTCGATAGTCGGCCCGGAAATAGGTATAGACCAGGAGGAAGAAGAAGCCGACTTGAGAGCTATCGAGCAGGTCTATCTGCAGAGCGGCGGCGAGTTTCTGGTCGGTTTACTTGATGGAGCGGTTATTGCCATGGGCGGTTTTATGCCATTATCTGATACCTTGGCCGGACTCCGCCGGATGCGTATCAGAAAAGACCATCAGGATAAAGGCTACGGAGGGCAGTTATTGAAAGAGTTGGAAAGTCGGGCGTTTCAATCCGGTATTCATCAGCTTTCATTCGAGACTGCAAAAGCAAGACCGCTGACTCTTGAGTTTTACCGCAAGTACGGCTACTGTGAAACGGGCAGTGGTTTTTACGGTAATATAGAAACCGTCCATTTCAGCAAAACCCTAACGGAAATGAGAAAAAAGTAATGAATTTAGAAAAAGCAACCGGGAAAGCAATCGAGATAGTCAATGCTACTCACCGTGAAATATTTGAAGACTACATTAGCAATAACAATAGTATTTCCATTGCTAATAAAGACGGATATGAAGTAGTATCCGAGACCGATAAGCGTGCCAGCGACTTCCTTATTGACCGGCTCGGAAAAGCGTTCCCCGATATTCCTGTTATATCCGAGGAGTCTCCGCCTGAGACCTTTAAAAATGTGCCTGATATTTTCTGGTTAATCGACCCTATTGACGGTACGTTTAATTTCATCAGGCGGATACCGTATTCTTCGGTTTCAGTATCCCTTATCTCAGAAGGTTCGCCGGTAATAGGTATAACCAAAGATATATTCAACGGAGATATCTATCACGCCTATCTTAACGGTGGTTTTTATAAAAACGGCAGCAAAACCCGCCGAGTGGTTATCACCAACCAGAAAATCCTGAGCACCGGGTTTAAACCCAGCAATCCCGGGCTGCATCAGCGGCACATGCTTAACCTCGTTAAAGTCTTCCATCATTTCTCGGACATCCGCCGTTTCGCCTCCGCCTGCCTTGACCTGTGCTTGCTCTGCGAAGGGAAACTCAATGTTGTTTTTGAAGTACTCAGAGCCTGGGACTGCTACGCCGGTATCATAATGGCTGAAGAAACAGGTTTGAAATCGTATATCTCTGCAGATAACATACCACTTGATAATGACGCCTACTTCATTTGCGGTGAAGAAGAACTGGTGGACGCTATCTGCAAAGAAGCCGACCTTTCAATTGATAGCGGATAGATTTCATCCGGTTAAAAAATAACCTTCTCAAACCTCGGGTAAAGTGCTAGAATGATAGCGGTCTTCGAGTCTTTACCTGCAGACTTCTCTCAAATCAGCCCGTTATCTTTACTGCACGAGATTGAAGACCGGAACCGTGTTTGGTATATAATACACCTGCGAGAATAGCTTGTTTTGGAGTGTCCCGGATGACCGATAAAGACGAATTAAAGAAAATTCAGCAAAAAAGAAAAGAATGGGAAGAGGGCGCCTTGAAGAAATCTCTGGAACGTTTCGGTGCCGCCGATAGTCCTAATAAATTCTATACGCCGCTTGACGTGGGCGAATTCGATTTCCTGGAAAGTATCGGCTTCCCCGGTGAGTATCCTTTCACCGCCGGCTCGTTCCCCAGCCAGGTGCCCGGGAGCGGTCCCGTTACCGGAGGTTACCACATCGGCGGCGGAGGCGGACTTGTCAGGGCGGGACGCTACCTGGGATACGGTACCGCCGAAGACACAAGAGACTATTACCAGAGTGAAATCGAGCGGGGCAGGAAGGGCGGCCCCAATATTGCCTTCGACCTGCCCACTCAAATCGGACTCGACTCGGATGACTCCCTCTCGGAAGGAGAAGTCGGTAAAGCCG
>CAZIYN010000083.1:0-8757 GCA_964543495.1 uncultured Dehalococcoidales bacterium
GGTATATACTACATTGGTCAAACAGTGCGAATCACATTAAGTAGTAAAAATAATCACTGTGAAAAAATTAAAAGCGCAGGAGAATGACAAAATATGGAACAGCCACCATACAGGGAGGGGAGAGCCAAGGTCACAGACGAAATCAAGCGGACTGTATCACAGCTCATCGACCAGGAAAAAGACTGGGGAAACAAGAAGAAACATCCCAGCCGGTGGTACCGGAGTGAGACTGCCAAAACACTGGGACTCGACGAAAACAACAATCCCTCATTACGTAGCTATGAGGAACTATGTCGGGCAACAAGAAAAAACGCCCGGGTACAAAATCCTGTTGATAAACTTTGGAATACTGCGTTATTGGATAATGAAACTTTGGACTCGGATGTTATCCCATGGGTGATTAACGCGCAATACAATCTGAAGAAATACCTTTCAAGACCTTTGACAATCCGTGAGGTTAAATGGTTTTCGAGGCTGTTCGGTTTCAGGAGGTACATTAAGCCTTTACCTGAAATGGAGGGTAATCCTGACCTTGAATTCCTTTTTCTATCAAACGTACTGGCAACATGGGCACAAGTATATGCAGAGAGAGAAAAGATAGATGGAATTGCCGGAATAGAAGAGCTAGATTATTCGGACCTGGACCTGGCCATCGTAGATAATGATTACTCTGCTATTCGTCAATATTCTGATGAGTTGTTGAGCGAGCAAATACATAATGTACTTGGAAATCGGAAAGAAATATCTGAAGGAAATTGGAATAAAATCCAGGAATTATGGACATTACCTTCGCTCAAGCATAATATCTTAATTTTTGAATCAAATATATTACGACATTCGTTGGGTGACACGGAAATGCCTCCTCAATACCTCAGGGCATACCACAATCTGTTATTAACGCACGATTATGGACGGTATGAAGAAGATTATGGGGTAACTTACCAGGACAAGATTAATACCTTTGTCAATATTCGGAAAAAAGTACTGGGTATTAGCGAAGATGAAATTGATCTGGTGAATTCTGTGTTTCCGGAATACGAATTATGGTGGGAGCAAATATGGAGTAATAATAAAAAGAAGGAGAACAAGAAATGAAAGGCTGTATTATTGAACGCAATGGCAGTTTCAGACTCAAAGTATCACTTGGCAAGAATCCGCAAACGGAAAAATACGAAAGCTATTATGAAACCTACCATGGCAATATAACAGGTGCAAGAAAAAGGCTGCGCGAGATATTAACCGAATTGGACAAAGGTACTTTTGTTAAACCTACCAAAGAGACCGTGGCTGACTACCTCAATAACTGGCTTCAAGATTATGCCAAACCTAATTGCTCACCGAGGACCTTTGAAAGCTATGATATGATCGTAAGATTACATCTGATTCCAAGTTTAGGCTCGATTCCCCTTCTAGCATTACAGCCTCAACATATACAGAGGTATTATGCTAAGGCCTTAGATTCGGGACGCAGAGATGGGAAAGGTGGATTATCAGCTTTAACGGTACGCAAACATCATAGAGTCCTCTTCGAAGCACTCAGATACGGTGTTAAACATGAGTTGATATCACGTAACATAGCTGAAGCAGTTGATCCACCTCGAGCGCAATCTAAAGAAATGCAGATATGGACTGCTGATGAAATAGAATGTTTCCTTGAGGAAGCAAAATCTACTCCTTATTATACTTTGTTCCATCTCAACTTATTCACTGGTTTGCGTAGATCAGAAATTCTTGGTCTCAAGTGGGCAGACATGGATTTTATGTTTGGACAGCTCAGTGTGAATCGCACCTTGCATCAATTGAGAGATGGACAGTACATGTTTAGATCACCCAAGACGTCAAAAAGTAAAAGAACTGTATCACTCACTCCGCTCTCTCTTGAAGTAATGCGAGAGCATTACGAGAATCAAAAGCAATTGCTTGATACCTTGGGGATATCTTTTTCTGACGAAAGACTGGTATTTTGTCATATCGAAGATGGCAGACCATTAAGACCAAACACAGTTACGCGTGCTTGGACAGCCATTGGGGAAAAAGCCGGACTTAGGCATATAAGACTACATGACTGCCGCCATTCCCATGCTAGTTTATTATTGAAACAGGGAGTACATCCAAAGATAGTCTCCGAACGGCTTGGCCATTCTAGCGTACAAATAACGCTTGATACATATAGCCATGTTGCCCCTGGGCTGCAAGCTGCCGCAGCAAAGAGCTTTGACGAGGCTTTTACCAATGGCTATAATTATAAGCGTGCGTCGCAAGTTGTATGACGTTAAAAAATGTTGGGTAACTAACTAATTTTAATTAGTGCCAAATTAGTGCCGAATATTATTATGTAAATTTACTGTTAGCATAATTCAAGCCTATGGAGAGGTGTCCGAGAGGCTTATGGTGCCGCTCTCGAAAAGCGGTCTCCGGTGATGCCGGAGCGTGGGTTCGAATCCCACCCTCTCCGTTTACCCTGAGCGAACGAAGTGAGTCGAAGGGTTTATCCTGAGTTCATCGAAGGAACAGAACGAGACGAAGGATTTTCCTGAGCGGTTAGGAAAAACAATGAGTAAATATAATCTCGAAGACCTGAAATCAAAGGACCGCAGCGTCAGGTACCCGGCGGCAAAGAAAATTATGGAACTTGCCCGGGAAAAACCGGAGGCACTATATCCTGATATAGAGTTTTTTGTCGGACTTCTGGAGGGCAAAGACAGTATAATACTGTGGAACGCCGTGCGTACCATCGGCTCGCTTGCCCGTGTGGATACTGATAAAAAAATAGATAATATCCTGCATAAACTCTACGGTTTGCTGGATTCCGGGAATATGGTTACCGCCGGTAATACCATCAGCGCTCTTTCTGATATAGCTTTAGCCAGACCGGAACACAGGCAGGAAATCACCAGGGAACTGCTGAAAGTAGAGCATTATAAATATAAAACCGAAGAATGCGGCAGAATTGTCGTCGGCGGAGCTATCGAGGCTATCGGTGCTTATTTCGACCGGTCGGAAAAAAATGACTCCGTTATAGCATTCGTTAAACGTCATACAGCCAGTACCCGTAAATCCACGGCTAAAAAAGCGGAGGTATTTTTAAAGAAACATATGCCGGAAGAGAATGGAGTACCGGAAATAAGCAAACCGTAAAACTGGTAGGACTCCATTACCAGTTCTTGATTACTTTACCGTCTTTATCTTTAAAAGTCCCGGCAACCGCCAGGATGAAATCTATAAGATTCCACAGACCTACTACGCCTAAAGCGACAAATCCGACTACCCATATGAAGGTAGCATAACCTATTATTGTCAGGACAAGCATGATAATACCGGTACCGATTTTACCCGCATAGAAACGGTGTACGCCTAATTGACCCAGGAGAAATGCAAATATGGATAAAGCCGCTCTGGATTTGGGTGAGACATACTTAATTTCTTCAGCCATGTTGACCCTCCTACAATAATCGTTCTAACAATGATAGGTTAATTAAATCTATTAATCAATAGATTTAACAATATGTTTACCTTGCTTTGTAAGGCACAAATACGTTAAAATTCTGAAGTCGCGGAGAGGTGCTAGAGTGGACGATTAGGCACGCCTGGAGAGCGTGTGTAGCATTTGCTACCGTGGGTTCGAATCCCACCCTCTCCGCCAGCATTCGCTAGAGTCCGCCATAGGCGGACGGCTGGCAGGCCGGCTATCTTTCAGGAAACGCAGTGCTTATGACATTCCCGAATTTCAAGGATAAATATAAAGAAAAAGCCGTCTTCTCTCCCGTGGACTTTATCGATTACAAGAGAAATAAAGGTTTACTCGATGGTTTTACGCCCCCGGAGGGAGTTATACTCTGTTACGCCGGGCGCTTACTCAGGTATGTTACTGAGAACTACACGGTCACCGCGGTGAAAAGCGTTTCCGAAGGTTTACATCTTATAAAGGAAACGGATAACAGGGTAGGAATAACCGGCAATTTCGGAATAGGAGCTCCTGTCGCCGTAGCAATCGTAGATGAGCTTATTGCCCTGGGAGTGAAGAAATTTATCTCCATAGGCATGGCAGGCACCCTGCAGAAGGACATTAATATTGGCGATATCGTCGTCTGTGATAAAGCAATCAGGGATGAAGGCACGTCTTACCATTATGTAAAGCCGTCCAAATACGCCTTCGCCTCGGAAAAGCTAACCTCCAGAATCAGGCAGGTCATGGACACCCATGGATACAGGTATATAACCGGTTCAAGCTGGACTGTAGACGCGCCCTACCGCGAAACCGTCGCCGAAGCCGGGCAGTACCAGTCGGAGGGTGTCGCCACCGTGGAAATGGAAGCGTCCGCTCTGTTTTCCGTAGCCGCGTACCGGAACGTTGAAATGGGAGCGATATTCGCTGTCAGCGACTCCCTTGCCGAATTTAAATGGTCGCCGGAGTTTCTCCACAGGGAAACGGGCAAAGGCCTCGAAACCGTATGCCGTGTTGCAATCGAAGCTCTTGCAGATTAACATTAGGTATAAGAGGAAACAACTATAAAAGCATCTGATATTCGTTCGTTTATTACCGGTATGGTGCCGTTATTCGTGCTGGCGCACTTCAGCCACCACCTGGTAATGGCGCTCCTTCAGCCGTTAATGCCCTTCATCCGCGATGAATTCGCGATGAACTACACCCAGGCGGGCTGGATAGTATCTTCGTTCACCCTCGCCTATGGAATCAGCCAGCTGCCGGCAGGATGGCTTGCCGACCGCATCGGTCCCCGCATACTTATACTGGTAGGCATCTCGGGCGTCGCCGTCTGCGGACTCCTTGTCGGTCTTTCTCCCACCTACACGGTAATTGTCTTCCCGATGATGCTGATGGGCGTCCTCGGAGGTGCTTATCACCCGGCCGCCTCGCCTCTCGTTTCGTCCACCGTCGAAGAGAAAAACAGGGGCAGGGCCCTGGGACTCCACCAGATTGGCGGTACCGGCAGCTATTTCCTGACACCGCTGATCGCCGTCGGCGTTGCCGCCCTGCTGGGCGGGTGGCGCGGTTCCTTCATCAGCATGTCCGTTATCACCGTGGTACTCGGTATAGGTCTTTACTGGATTCTCGGACGCCGGGGATACAGCGCACGGACAGGCAGAGCTCCTGAAATCGGTAATGAAGATGTTCCGGAGCAGCCGCCTCAGGACAGGACATTCGCCGTCCTTTTACGGAAATGGATTACTTCCGTGATAAAGTGGCGTAAATTAATCGCGTTTATCAGCCTCGGCGTAATACTGCAGATATCCGTTTTTTCGACAGTATCGTTCGTTTCGCTCTTTGCAGTGGATAGCTTCAATCTTTCAGAAGAAGCCGGGGCAGGCCTGCTGGCACTCGCCAACTTCGCCGGGCTGTGGTCCGGTCCGCTGGGTGGATACCTTTCCGATAAACTGGGGAAGGTCCCGGTAATGCTTTTCGTCTGCCTTATCGCGGGTCCTTTTATCTATCTGCTCAGCCTCACATCCCCCGGCTGGAGCGTCTCGGTCGTCCTCCTAGTCATGGGTGCCTGTATGTATACGGGTATGCCCGTAACCGAGTCCTATGTAATAAGTCACGCACCGGAAGACAGGCGTTCCACGGTACTCGGCTTCTACTATTTCGCCAGCAGGGGCGGACCCGGACTCGTAACCCCGGCCCTCGGTTTACTTATAGATAAATACGGCTTCGGCACCGGTTTTACCGTCATAGGAGCCGCCGCGCTGGCAATAGTTTTTCTCTGCAGTATCCCTCTGCTGTGGAGAAGCCGCAACTGATATTAACCTAACTGATTCAACGATACCGCCATTACATAATTGTCACTAAATACACCCTGTGCTATTATGGCATTACAGTGGAGAACAGCAACAGCGGACTAAAATACTGGGTGGGCTTCAGCCTTATACCGGGCATCGGCAGGGTAAAATTCGGTCTTTTAGAAAACTATTTCAAAGACCTTTCGCACGCCTGGGGAGCCGCCTCCGGCGAGCTTAAAAAAGCAGGGCTGGACAGCAATTCGATACGCAACATCACCTCCACCCGCCCTAAAATTTCACTTGACGATGAGATGGAGAAACTCGAACGTTACGGAGTCAGGGTCTACACCTGCCATGATGAAGACTACCCCGCGAGGTTGAAAGAGATATATGATTACCCTCCGGTACTTTACGCCAGGGGCACTCTGCTCCCGAAGGACGAATGGTGCCTGGCGGTGGTCGGCACCAGGAAGGCTACCAACTACGGCAGACAGGTCGCGGAGGAAATCGTGACCGACCTCGCCCGGAACCGGATTACCATCGCCAGCGGTCTCGCCAGGGGAATCGATTCCGTTGCGCATAAAAGCGCCCTCGAAGCCGGCGGCAGGAGCATCGCCGTGTTCGCCTGCGGACTGGATATCGTTTACCCGGCTGAGAACGCCCGGCTTGCCCGTCGTATAATGGAACAGGGCGCGGTCATCAGCGAGTACCCGCTGGGCTCCAAGCCGAGACCGGAAAACTTCCCCCGCCGCAATCGCATAATGAGCGGGCTCAGCCTCGGTGTGCTGGTGGTCGAGGCCGGCGAAAGCAGCGGCGCCATGATAACCGCCAACCTTGCTCTGGAGCAAAACCGTGAGGTATTCGCTATTCCCGGCAGCATTCTTTCGCAGTCGAGCCGGGGCACCAACAAGCTGATTCAGGAAGGAGCAAAGCTCGTCCACGATTACACGGACATACTTGAAGAACTGAATCTTACCGCGGTTGTCCACCAGATTGAAATGAAAGAAGTACTACCCGCCTCCGATACGGAGACGCAGTTAATCAGTCAGATGAGCGCCGAACCGGTCCATATAGACGAACTTTGCCGCCTGAGCGGCTTGCCGGTATCGACGGTCTCCGGCACCCTGGCGATGATGGAGCTTAAAGGAATGGTAAAACAGGTGGGAGCCATGAATTACTCGCTTGCCAGAGAAATCAGAGAGGAGTACAGGATTAAAATAGATTGAGCGCGAAGAAAAAGAATCTGGTCATAGTTGAATCACCGGCGAAAGCAAGAACGCTGGGCAGAATACTCGGCAGCAGTTATACTCTTAAAGCCTCCCTGGGTCACGTCAGGGACCTGCCCCGGAGCAAGCTCGGCGTAGATGTAGAGAAAGGTTTCTCCCCGGCATATGTCGTCCCGCGGACGAAAAGCAAGATTGCCCGGGAACTCAGGGAAGCCGCCAGGCAGGCGGATACGGTATATCTGGCAACGGACCCCGACCGCGAAGGAGAGGCTATTTCCTGGCACCTGCTTGAAGTAATGAAAACCAATAAAACACCTTACAGACGGGTCGTCTTTCACGAAATAACGGAAGAAGCCATTAAGGATGCCTTCAAGCACCCCCGCACCATAAATATGCAGCTCGTGGACGCCCAGCAGGCAAGGCGTGTCCTGGACAGGCTGGTAGGCTATAAACTCAGCCCCCTGCTCTGGCGAAAGGTCAGGAGAGGCCTTTCGGCAGGGAGAGTGCAGTCGGTCGCCCTGAAGATAATCGTCGACCGCGAACGCGAGATTGAGGGCTTCGACCCGGTTGAATACTGGACTATAGACGCCGAGCTAACCGGGAAAGCTGCCTCGAACGGCAAAGCCTCTTTCCACGCCGCCCTTGTCGGTGCCGGCGGTGGTAAGAAAATCGATATTCCCGGCGAGAAAGAAGCCGGTATTATAAAGGAAGAGCTTGAAAACGCCGATTACAGGGTCGGCAAGGTACAGACTAAAAAGGTTACCCGCCAGCCGGCTCCGCCTTTTATAACCAGCACCCTCCAGCAGGAAGCCTGGCGCAGGTTCAGGTTCAGCGCCGCCCAGACGATGTCCATTGCTCAGCAGCTTTACGAAGGTCTGGCCGTAGGCGATGAGGGAAGCGTCGGCCTTATTACCTATATGCGTACCGATTCCACGCGGGTCGCCCGTTCGGCGATAGTCGAGACCAGGGACTATATCAAGAAGAAGTACGGTGAAGACTACCTGCCACCTCACGCCCGCTCATTCGCAAAGACTGTTAAAGGGGCGCAGGAAGCCCACGAGGCTATCCGCCCCACCAGAATCGGACGGGAGCCGGCGGGTATTAAAAAACACCTGAATACCAACCAGTTCAGGCTCTACGAGCTTATCTGGAAAAGAATGGTAGCCAGCCAGATGGCAGCCGCCATAAATGACAATACCACCGTCGATATCGACGCAAAAAACAGGGATGTAAAGACAGATTACCTGCTGCGGACATCCAGTTCGGTCAACAGGTTTCCCGGTTTTATGAAACTGTATATCGAGCAGAGGGACGACGCCGAAGAAGAAAAAGAATCGCCCCTCCCCACCCTTGAAAAGGGCGATATCCTGAAACTCCTGAAGGTAATGCCGGAACAGCATTTCACTCAGCCGCCGCCGCGCTTCACCGAGGCAACCCTCATCAGGATGCTTGAGCAGTACGGCATCGGTCGTCCCAGCACCTACGCACCCATCCTTTCCACTATACAGGAGAGGGAGTACGTGCAGAGGTCGAACGGCAATTTCCAGCCGACCGAGCTGGGTATGGTGGTCAACGACCTCGTCAGCGAGTACTTTCCGGGTATCGTGGATATCAAGTTCACCGCCCGCATGGAAGACGAGCTTGACGACGTTGCCGATGAAAAAAGGGACTGGGTAGGCGTGGTGAGAGAGTTTTACACGCCGTTTGAGCAGGAGCTTACGAAAGCCACCGAGCAGATGGAGAAGGTAAAGATACCCGACCCCGTAACCGAGGAAATTTGCCCTCAGTGCGGGAA
>CAZIYN010000084.1:0-8738 GCA_964543495.1 uncultured Dehalococcoidales bacterium
CGCTTCGGGTCTATGGTTGCTTTGTTCCTGCTGCTTTCAGCCGTCGCCCATTTCACCATCATTACCCCCGGCGTGTTCGGCTGGTACGTTAACAACCTGAAAAAGGGTATAAACTACGCCCGCTGGTACGAGTATTCACTCAGCGCCTCACTGATGATAGTGCTTATCGGTATGCTCTGCGGACTTTATGATTCCGCCGCCCTGCTGATGGCATTCGTTCTCACTGCTGTAATGAACCTCTGCGGGCTGATGATGGAAGTGCACAACCAGACCACGGAAAAGACAAACTGGACTTCTTATGTAATCGGCTGCATCGCCGGAATCGTGCCCTGGATTGCCATCGCCATCTACTTCTTCGGTTCGCTGGCTACGGCTGAAGACGGAGTCCCCACCTTCGTGTATTTTATTCTGCCCACTCTTTTCGTCTTTTTCTTTAGTTTCGCCCTGAATATGGTGCTGCAGTATAAGAAGGTCGGAAAATGGCGTAATTACCTCTACGGCGAGAGCGTCTATATACTGCTCAGCCTGATAGCGAAATCGGCGCTGGCATGGCAGGTCTTCGGCGGGACACTGAGACCGGTATAACCCGTATGATAGAATACTTGCAGGCAAGATGAAGAAAGAAGAGACCAGGCTTACGGTAATAGTGCAGCCGAATGCCGGACGCAACCAGATAAAAGACTACAGGGAAGGGATTCTTTACCTTAAAATCGCCGCTCCTCCCACTGAAGGAAAAGCAAACAGGGAGCTTGTCGGTTACCTCGGTGAAATTCTCGGAATTGCTAAAAGCCGGATATCCGTGGAAAAAGGGCTGAGAGCTAAAAAGAAGCTGATAAGTATCGGCGGAATGAGCCCCGGACAAATCTCGGAACTCATATCCGGTCTCGATATAGGATAATATTACTGTAATAAGACTTTTCGAGTATCAGGAGATATTCATTCAGGTATATTATCCTGTATTATGTAAAATTACCTCTATAACTGTTACTGTCTGTCCGAGAGCTGCTTTCGCCTTCTCCTGGCGCTTTTCTGAGCTTTTATCCGTTCCACCTCGCCTCTGGAGATAAAGTGGCGGTTCGCCTTCACTTCACGCAGCACCCCGCTCGTCTGCACCATTCTCTGAAACCGTTTTAACAGTGAGTCCTGAGATTCACCTTCGCGTATCGACACCCGCATTGACACGACAACACCCCCGTTCTGAGTAAATATACGGGCTGATTGGAGTCAGCCCGTATATTTTTTTTAGCCCGAATTCCGGAACTAATTATATGTTCTTACTTTCTGGTAACAGTCACTGCAATAAACCGGCCTGTCGCCTCTCGGCTCGAAAGGTACCTCTGTCTGTTTGCCACATTCGGCACACACCACCGGGTACATCTGTCGTCTGGAATTGCGGCTTCCGTACCGGTCCGCTTTCCTTGCCTGACGGCATTCGGGACAGCGTTTGGGCTCATTCTCGTAGCCCTTTGTCTGGAAAAATTCCTGTTCTTCAGCGCTGAAAGTGAATGTTATTCCACAATCGGAACACTGTAGAGACTTGTCCTCAAAACTCATTGGATGACCTCCTCTCTCGTTATTTCAGTTAGAGTCCGGTCATCCAATAATAAATTGTATACTACTATTTAAAAACTTGTATAACCTAAACTAGAACCAATACTTAACTATATCCCGTATTATGTTATCTGTCAAATACATGCGGGAGCATCATATACATATAGCTATTATTGAACCGGGATATTTTCTCTCTTTCTCTGCCTGTCTATCCAGATAACCAGAGTGCAGATGGCAACCACCACTGCGGTCACGATGCTGTTAATCGTATAGGTTAATTTAAATCCGTAGCTGTCTATAAGCTTGCCCACGAACGGAGTCAGTACTCCGGATACCCCGGTCCCGGAGAAATAGTAAACGCCGAGAACGGTAGCCCGGTATCGCTGCGGGGCATTTGCATAGATGTAACTCTCGGATGTAGGCATACGCGCCGTACCCACCAGACCCATAACCACCATTATTGCAATCAGTACTCCGACATTGCTTGCCAGACCGAGTGCGTAAATCAGCGGCGCTGCAAGAACGCTTATCGTTATCATCACGCTCAGGCTGCCGAAACGGTCTGCCATATAACCTCCCAGCGGTGCCGCCAGCGCTCCCACGAGCGGATTGATTGACATCATCATCGCCGCCGATGCTTCTGATATGCCGAGGACGTCTACGGCATACAGAGAAAGGTATGACGCCGATGACATCAGCAGCGTCCCGGACATGACTGTAAGGGCTACGAACGGAATAAGTTCTCCCCACCGGACACTCTGGGGACCTGTATCTGTCTCTACTTCCACTTCACCGGATGCCCGTCGTGCCGCCATACGCTGATTGTATCTGCCGATAAGTATGAAAATAATAATTCCGAAAATCATTGTCGGAACGGCCATTATCAGGAAGGGACTGCGCCAGCCCCAGGCAGTGGCAATCGGTGCCGCTACCAGCGGCATTACCCACATCGTCGAACTTCCGCCGATAAAATGTACACCCAGCGCTCTTCCCCGGTACTGCTCGGGGGTAGAAGCCGAAATAGCTGCCGCCGACGCAGGATGGTAGCCGCCTCCGAGAAGCGCCGCGACTATCAATAGTGCAACCAGCATTGTAAATGAATTGGTAAAACCGATGAATAGTCCGGCAACCGCCACTCCGGTAATACTGATAAGAATGATAAACCTCGTTCCCAGGCGGTCGGCGAGCCATCCGGCCGGCAATTGGCTGAAACCGTTTGTGATAGCGAAAGCGGACATCATCCAGCCGGCTTTGGTATAACTTAGACCGAGGTCGGTGCGTATCATCGGCATCAGCGGTCTAATCATTGCTCCGGTTACATGATGCCCGAAGTGAGCGAATACGAACAGTGGCAGCAGCCCCGATAGATACGGACGAAGGTTGAGTTTTTTCTTTATGCTTTCCACTTCAATTGCCTTATTATAATTTCACCGCAGCATAATTACAAATCACTGCACTGCGGCAACGTTTCTGTATGTATCTGGTTGTTTTCCTCTGTCATTGCGAGGCGTCCGCCGTTGCCTCGGCGTAGGCGGGCGACGCGGCAATCTATATCAATCGAGTATACCAACCAAAACCGAATAACACCGTCGTAACTGCAGATTGACAAAATCAATCTCAAACTGGTTACATTGATTATAGAAAGCCATATAAATGAATAAACCGCGGAGGACTGATAATGGTAATGAATAAAGATGAAATAGAAGAGATTTTACAGGTCGATGATATCGATATTATCGGCACTGTCAGCCTGGAAAATTTAAAAGACAATCCTGTCTGTAAAACATCCGCGGAACTGCTGCCGGGAGCTAAATCTGTTATCGTCCTCGCACTGGAGGTCCTGCCCGAAGCTTTAAAGCACGCCACTCCCGAAAGGACCGTGGGTGATATGGTAATGAACGACTTCTATAAACGGAACACGGAGCTTGTAAGCGGACGCCTGGACTGGGAAATTTACAAGCTGGTCAAACGCCTTCATAAAAAGGGATATAAAGGGCTGCCTCTCACCGCCTCCGGGGCGCCGTTCGATTTACGCTATCTGGCGCCGGCTCTGCCCTATAAGAAGGTCGCCGAACTGGCCGGTCTTGGCACGACCGGATGGCACAGCATGCTTCTCACCCCCGAATTCGGAGCCCGGGTCCGGCTTGCCTGCGCTATCACGGACGCTCCTCTGCCTGCCACAGCTCCCGGAGAGAAATATTATCCCTGTCCTGAATGCGGTGGCGCCTGCATAAAAATATGCCCGGTAAAGGCTATCAGGAAACCGGAAGGTAAAGAAGAGTCCGTTGTGGATAAATTCGCCTGCAGTAACTATCTCAACGCAGCAGGAGGCTGTTCTCAATGCCTGAAAGTCTGTCCGGCGGGTAGATAAGCCGGCTTCATAGAAAAAAGAGAGGGAGCAGGTTAGACCTGCTCCCCTTTTTATATCCTGAATTTCCGATTTTGTCCGGGCTCAGTCCTCCCAGCGGTAGCGTTTTTTCTTCTCCGCCACCTTTTCCAGACTGCAGCTGAAACAGATTCCGTTGTGACAGCAAATCGTTTCACCGCATTCCGGGCATTTCCACTTCTCCTCTTCCTTCTTAAGGAACTTTTCGATTCCGTTATCCCGTATGTATTCGAGGTTCTCAATCATGCTCATTCTGTAACTGGCCTTGTAGCGTTTATCCAGGTGCTGCAGGTTCCTGCATGGAAAATCTTCACATTCGTGGCAGTATGTTATCTTTCCATACATAATCAAATCGCACCGTTTTTTAATGAAAGCGCACTTCTTGTCCCTTGGCCTGCACCCGGCGCAGTAAGGCATCTTGACTCCCTTGCTTTTAGTATCGTTCTTAGAAGCAAGGTAGCCGCTGCATATAGCGCAGTTCATTCCGCAGGGAGAAATAAGCACTTCTTCCATCTTATACACCGGGACCGGGTCTACTGGGCGAGCTTTATCATCTCGGGAGGTATTGCATTTATCGCCTGCTGTTGCTCGGCGATTAAATCTACAAGCTGGTTATATCTGCCTTCGAGCTCTTTCATTACAGCTTTCTTATTGTTCAATTCATCGATACTCACTCCCCCGGCATTATACTGGTCTACTACGCTGTTATAGGTATCGACTGCTGCATTATATTCCAGAGCGACTTCCTGTTGTTCCGCAGCTAGTGAATTATATATTTCCACTCTGATGTTATGTTCGTACTTCAGCTCTTCGAACCTCTTATATTCCGCAGGATTTTCAAAAGACCATCCGGCATAGTACAGCGGATTTTCAGAACGCTGCACCACATTTCCGTTGGTCGTTTCCAGCGCCAGTTCCTGTCCGGGAGCCACCTCGGCAAGCACCCAGGCATGGCCGGAGTCCTGCATTTCCGTTATCGCTTTCTCTACATCACCGATTTGTATTACGGCGTCTATCCCCTGCGCCTGGAGCATATTCCAGACATCCATCGCCATATCCGCGCAGACGAACAGGTCGGTTTTGCTGTAGGTATGAGTCTCATGGTACTGCTCGATGATATTTATAGCCGTTTCTTCATCGGTGTCACCGACAAGCTCGGATTCGGCGGCCACTTCCTGGACCTTCTGCTGAAACTCCGCGGCTTTGTCTTTCCACTCTTCTATCTCATCCTGCAGGTTGGCAATCTGGTCTTTAGCCTCATCCAGAAGAGTATTGTCTCCTCCGCCGGATGTCCCTGTCGAAGTACTGCAGCCTGTTAAAAGACTTACAACCAGTATTGCCGCCAGGACCGGGAAAAATACGGTTCTTTTCTTCTTCATCTGGTTTCTTACCTCCTGAATTACCTATGGCAGTAGTATAACATTCACCTGTGTTCTAAACAAACAATAAGAACAATTAATTCCCGCCTTTTTCTCCTGCAAGCTCTACAATCCGGGGCAAAACCTCCCCTATTTTTTCATTTATTACGAAATCGGCGTACCTGTCGTGAGGAGTGGGCATGAGGTTGATGATTACAAGTTTTGCCCCGTTGTTTTTCGCAATCAGCGGCATTTCGGCTGCCGGATATACCACCATTGAAGAACCGCAGGCAAGAAGTAAATCGCACTCAGCAGCCCTCCTCTGGGCTTCTGCTGTCTCCTCCACCGGCATCGACTGCCCGAACTGGATGACATCCGGCTTCATGAGCCCTCCGCAGGATTCGCAGGTCGGCACCTTCTCACCGGCTTCGACCCTCGGAAAAATCTCGTTCATCGGGTACTTTTTCCCGCAGCCCAGGCACAGCGCTCGCGTCCAGGTACCGTGAAGTTCGATTACCTTTTCGTCGGGAATACCCGACCTCTGGTGGAGGCTGTCCCCGTCCTGGGTAATAATACAATCCAGCTTACCCATCCTGTACAGTCCGGCAATCGCCAGGTGCCCGGCATTGGGTTCGGCAGCAGCGATTATCGGCCATAGCAGCTTCTGCCTTTCCCAGTATTTCTCGCGGCTTGCCTGGCTGGTCAGGAATTTCTGGTAGGTCAGCTCGTTCGGGTCATACTGGTCCCAGATACCTCCGGGACTGCGGAAATCGGGAATGCCCGATTCCGTGCTGATGCCGGCTCCTGTAAAAACAACTATTTTCTCCGACTCCGCGAATATTTCGGAAACGGCGTTTATTTCATCCATCCTTCACCTCTAAAATATATTACGTGCTGGAAATCGTGGATTTCAATAGTCCTATTTACATTTGGCTGTCTTAATATATACTTGATAAAAAATCAGATATATAATAAAGTATCGGACAGCACCTATAGTAGAGGCCGGATATGAACAGATTTGGTAAAACGTTTATTGCAGTATTCCTGGTGATTTTTCTTTCACTCTTCCTGCTGCCTGGCACAGCTTATGCACAGGAAGATGAGCCCGTAATATCACTGTCATTTTACCGTACCGACTATAATTCAGAAGTTACACCCGGTGAAGAAAATGTGTTATACCTTAAAATCCTTAACCGGGGAAATGTTCCTGTCACGGATATCAGGATTACCGCACAACCACCGAAAGAATGGGCAGTTGATGTAAGCCCCGCCGTTATCGACTATCTGGGTGTTGATGCTGAAAAAACAATTGATGTACTAGTAACCCCTGATAAATATGCCGATAGAAGCAGTCACCGGATTCTACTTATTGCCGAAGCAGACGGGGTAAAAGAAACAATCACGATTTACGTACGGGTCAATACCGCCACCACTATCTGGACCTGGATTGGTGCCGGAATAGCCTGTGTCGTAGTCGCCGGTTTCGTCTATATATTTATACGGTCCGGCAGGAAACAGATATAATCAATAAATCGGCTTTTAGTCTTAACAGGAGGTAATATGATAGAACGAGTCCACGAGCACATAATCAACGAGTTGAGTTCCAACTCACGCACGGATACTATCTTCGTGCTGACGGCGATTCTCCTGAACCTGATAACACTGGGCGTAAACTCGGGTATAGCATCGGCAACCAACGAAGGTACCACCACCATAGTGATGTTTACCTTTGTCGTTCTGATTATTGTGGTCAATTTCGTCGCTGAAATCGGCTTGATTCGCGGGAGGCAGATGCGGCAGAAACTGATTGAGGGTCTGCTTAAAATGTATAAGGACCAGGGCGTGGAAGGCTACTATGACTCATCCATGCTTGGCGATTACTCCACCAGGTATAACCTTTTTATGCTCGCCGTCCTGGTTACCGGACTGATAGCAATAGTCATTCCGTTTATTATCAGGTAAATATTATAAACGGGTAGCTCATCGGAGCTACCCGTTTGATATCCATTCATTCTATAAGGCGGACCGCCTTATAACCTGACACCTCAGCCGCCGCCTCCCGATACGGTGGGAGAACATCCCCTCGATGAAGAGGATATTCCAAATGAGGAATAGACCCTCCTCAACTCCTTAGCTCCGCACTTCGGACAGTTCACGAAGTTATTGTTGTCGATAACAGCCCGGCGTAGCTCGAATCTTTTTCCGCATTTCCCGCATTCATATTCATAAATAGGCATTTCAGTCTCCTGTTTTTATGCTTTTACACCTTTGATAGGAATATCGCGCCCTCCGGACAGGTCCTTATGCAATCTGAACATCCCCGGCAGAGAAAGGGATTGGTCATCGGAATCTCGTACGGGGTTTCCTGCGTGAGCAATTTTCTCTCGCAAGCAAGTGATGCCTTGCAGATACCGGCCTCGTCGCACTCCTCAGGATTACACTTGTTAAAGTCGATAATCGCCATCTTGGACGGCATATTTGTTATCCCCTTTTTCTAATAATAGTTAGTTTACCGAACAGCCCGGTCTGAGTCCCTTCCGGGCAATACTGAGCAGTCTCTCTTCCGCCTTTTCGGAAAGCCCCAGGTCATCCAGCCCGTTCTTCAGCTCTTCTTCCGTGCCGTAGACTCCGGCATACCCGTTCAGACGCGCCACCGCGGTAGAATTAATAAAGTCCTCTATATCCGGGTAAATCTGCCTCAACTCACGGTATATGTCGGATTCGTGCTGCAGGTAGTATTTCTGGTGATAGTCTTCTGCAAGATGGAACCCGGTAAAAGGTAATATCTCGGTATAGATATCCGCTCCTGTCTTTTCAGCGTACTGCTTCTTCGATTCTACTGCCAGTTCTCTCTGCTCCTCGTTGTGATAAAAGACTACGTTCCTGTACTGCGTGGAATGTGAGGCTACGCTCGGTGTATGGCTGTCCCAGAAAACTTCCAGCAGTTGCTCGTATGTAATTTTAGACGGGTCGTAGTCTATCTGAATCGTCTCGCTGTGCCCGCCCAGGCTGTAATAGGTAGGGTTCTCTTTCTCGCCGCCGGCATAACCCACCCTTGTCCGGACCACTCCATCAATACTCCCGAACCGGGAGTCGGGTCCCCAGAATCAGCCCATGGCGAAGGTCGCCGTCTCTACCACCTCGGGTACGGACCTGTCAATCGGCGGTATTGTCTTTTCAGAAATCATTTTATCTCCCCCTTCAACACTTACTCCGTTGCCGCATCCGCCGAATATGGTCGGGACCAGGATAAAAATCATAAGCAGGGAAATCAGAATGCTCATCTTCACCACCTCCGCACTGCAGATTTCCTCTTTTAAACATCTACATACTTGTCGATATTATTTTACCCGGCAGCATAGCTGCCGTATGTGATATATATCTCAATATCGTGTATTGTTTAGTCTTGGTTTATTTCAGATGCTATCCCCTCGCTTGCCATA
>CAZIYN010000085.1:0-8708 GCA_964543495.1 uncultured Dehalococcoidales bacterium
ATCATCCACATTAACAATGCGCCGATTGCAGATAGAAAAATAATGACATAAAGCCAGTTAGCTCCGAAGAATTCCGTCGCTCCTATTAATATCTTCGTAGCAATAGGCAAATCAACACCCATAGTTGTAAACATACCTAGCATCTGAGGCATCACTACCGTCATCATGATAATAACTACGATAACACCGAATACAAGCACTATCATCGGATAAGTCATCGCTTTCCCAACCTTTTTTGCGGCCTCGCCCTGTTTCTCCATATAATCGGCCATCTGGTTCAGGACTATCTCTAAACTTCCGGTCTGTTCACCCACCGTAATCGTTCTGCTGTAGATTTCACTGAAGGCTTTCGGTTGCTTTGTAACAGCCTGGGAGAAAGAACCTCCGGAACGAAGATCGTTTACAATCGTATCCAGGACTTTTTGAAATGACCGGCCGTTTGTCTCCTGTCCGGCAAGTATCTCCATTGCCGGGAGAAGGGAAATACCGGACCTCAATAATGTGGCAAGCTGTCTGGAGAAGATGATTATATCCCTTGGCTTTACATGAAATAAGCTAGGCAGCGCTTCTTCAAGACTCCACATCGAGGGGACGGGTTCTACGCTGATAGGAGTATAACCCTGGTTAATCAACAAGCGCTCAGCTTCAATCTCACCACTAGCCTTAATAGTCCCCTTGACCATTTTCCCCTGAATTGAAGTGGCTTCATACCTGAAACTGACTAATTTCTGTTGTTCTGTACTGGTATCTGCTACTCCGGCCATTATTTCTCCTTATCCGATTGAGTATACGTTACGTATTATTTCAAAAGGAGAGGTTATCCCTTCTTTTACTTTCAACATACCATCATGCCACAGCAGTACGGTTCCCTCTTTGATTGCCTGAGCACGGATGTCATCGGATGTACCGTCGCCGAGCACCATTCTTCGAATGGTCTCACTCATTATCATTACTTCAAAAATCCCCGTCCTGCCCAGGTAGCCGGTATTTGCACAGAAATTACACCCCGCTCCTACCATAAATTCGGACCGCTTTTCGTTCATTTCTTCTTCATATGCAAGTTGTTCGTCAGGACTAACCTTCGAAGGCCTGGAGCAATACGGACAGATTCGACGCACCATACGCTGAGCGGTAATTCCTATCAACGCCGAAGCTAATAAAAAGGGCTCCACTCCCAGATCAATCATCCTGAACAGGGTACTTACCGTATCATTAGCATGTACAGAAGATAACACAAGGTGGCCGGTAAGCGATGCCTGCGTTGCAATTTGTGCGGTCTCGGTATCACGTATCTCTCCGACAAGAATAACATCCGGATCTAATCTCATTGCGGCCCTCAGACCGGTTGCAAAAGTCAGACCCGTTGCAGGACTCACCTGCATCTGGCTTATATTACTGAACCGGTATTCCACCGGGTCCTCGATTGTTAAAATATTCCGTCCGACAGCATCAATCTGGTTAACTGTAGCGTACTGAGTTGTAGTTTTACCCGAACCTGTAGGCCCGCTGATGAGTATCATCCCAAATGGCGTTTTCACCATCCTCATATACCCTTCCAGTGAATCGGGTAAAAAGCCGATATCCGTCAGAGGCAGGAAGGCAAACGATTTATCAAGGATTCTAAGGACTACCATCTCGCCATATACGGTGTTCGTCGTGGCTACACGGATATCGATATCCCTGTCTCCCATATCGAAAGTAATCTGGCCATCCTGAGGGCGGCGGCGTTCCGCGATATTCAATCCTGCCATAATCTTCACACGTGACAGCAGGGGAGGATGAACACTAAGCGGTAGAGACATTACCTCATGTAAAATACCGTCGATACGGTAACGCACACGAAGTCTGTCCTCCTGGGGTTCGATATGAACATCAGAAGCACGGTCTCTTACCGCCTGTTTGATAAGCAGGTCGATTGCACGTACAACAGGTGCCTGTGCTATCGCTTCCGCGGACACTCTGGTTTCTGCAACCCTGACTCTTTGATAACGCGTGGGAATCTGGCTTAACTGTTCCTCAATCTCACCACCGACCCTGTAATTAAGGTCTATCATTTCCTGGATGTCCTGGAAGGTACTGAGTACCGGTTCTATTCTCTTCCTGGTTATTGTCGCAAGCTCTTCAATAGACTGAATGTCTCTGGGGTCTTCCATTGCGAGTACCAGCGCATTTTCGGTGACATCTATTGGAATGACACCGTACTTCCTCGCAATCTGCTCGGGTACAAGCGCTACAGCGTTAGGACGTACTCCTTCTTTCCTCAAATTTACAAATGGCACCTTCAACTGGAGACTGATAAAGAAGGCTAGCTGCTGCGGTGTGATAAGCCTTTCCTGTAATAGAATACGTTCTATTTTATCACCGCTTTTTGCCTGAATCTCCTTAACATTAGCAAGTTGCTCTTCTGTGATAAGCCTTGCTTCGACAAGCATTCTTCCCAGGTCTTTCAGAGCCGATTCTACGGTCCTTGGTTGAGTTACATCCATTGCCCCATCTCCCCTGGTTATATTATTTATGTTTGATTTCTTCTATTACTAGCTTACCCTTCGGTAAGAATCAGGCTGATTTTTACCATTTCACCTTTTTTTGTGCCGAGTAAAGAAGCTGATGCTCCTTTAATTTCAGAATCGGAATTGGATGTCCTTGCCGCAACTTTAATTCCCGGGATTTTCGATATCATATCTATTATTGGCATCGGTTTATCAATTGAAATCATTATTGTAGTTGCTTTATCCCACGAACCCTTTGTATAAAGCACCTTCAAATCCGGAGTGGACTGCAGGTAGTTGTAAAGTTTGGATACAGCTACCAGATTCACCGGGACCTCGACAGACATCTCGATATCTCCTGAATACAGGATTCCTTCATCCTGCTTGAGTACCTCAACGTCTTGTTCCTCTATTTCTTTACTCTCAGGAACTACGCTGGCATCAGGAGCTTTTACCTCCTCTTCTGTGGGTTTAACTTCATCTTCCGGTACCTCGATCGGTTCTTCATCAGCAGCTTTCTCTTCCTCAGGTCCGGCTTTCTCTTCCTCTTTCTCAGGTAGCTCGGATACCTCCGGTATGTCTTCCGCGTATATCAGGTCCATTAATTCTCTGGACCTGTCCTCAGAGGTTGATTCCCGCCCCTCAGTTTCGGAAGGTTCCGTAGTTTCCGCCTGCTCGGTAACCTGGTCTTTTTCCTCTTGCTTGGTAGGTGTTTGGGCTTGCATTCTTACAGGCCTTGGGGCCTGACTTACTCTCGAACCGCCGATAGGCTGGCTTAATTTTTCGTTTAACCGGTCTCTGAAAGCATTAAACCGGGCAAGAAGTGAGGGCTGTTCCTCTTTCTGTTGCTGTTTTTGTTCCTTTTCGGCTTGCTTAAGTTCTTCTGCCTCTTGCTTCTTCTGCTCTTTGGCTATTCTCTGGGCTTCTTTTTCAGCTCTCTTTTCTTCGTCTTTTGCCTTTTTCTCTTCTTCTTTTATCCTCTTCTCTTCTTCTTTTTCACTCTTTATCTGTTCTTTTGTCTTCCGTACTTTCTTCTCTTCTTGTTCTGGTTCTTCTTCAATCTCTACGACAGCTTCCGCTACTTTCTCGGCTTCTGTCGGAGCTTCTGGTTCCTGTTTCTCTTCAGATTCAGGAGGTAATTCAATATCCGGTTCATCAATATCGATAGGTTTCAGAGTTACATCCGGTGTTCCCAGCAGCGAATAAAGTAATCTAGAATGAGTTTCCTTATATTCTTTCCGCACTTCATTCTCTATCTCGCTTTTTACCTTTAAAAGAAGATGTTGTATTCTCTTCCTGGCTTCTTTATCTGAATTTTTAGTGTTTTTCTTAAGTATTTCCAGTATTTCATCGGCTTCTTTTTCTATTTGAAGCCCTTCTTTTTTAATTATCTCTTCTGCACCGTGTTTTGCTTCATCTATTATTTTTACGGCTTCATTCTGGGCTTCAGCCTTTATATCGGCTACAATCTTCTCTGCATCGGCTACAGCTCTTTCCATCAGAGCTTTTATCACATTTGCAGGAGCTTGAGAACCGTTTTCACCCGACATCAGTTCCTCGACAAACTGACTCACCTGGTTCTCATCAAGTCCTTCGGGAACAATGTTAAATTCCCTGTTCCATAGACTTATGGACTTCTGCTTTCTATTTTGTAATCGTTGTCCTAACGATTTAAACATTATTCTCTATACCTCTTCCATAATGAAAAGAGTATCTATTCTATAATAAGAATTATATCTCTTGCAATTTGTTTGGGCAATCCTATCAAACAATATTCCAATTCAAGAAGAATATGCAAATAGTATTATTTGCAATCCTGTGTATATTTTCCTATGTTTTTACCCAACCTCCGACTTAATATTTCATACTGTTTCGGTTGTTTTTAGGATACAGGTTCACATAAAATCTGTCAACCGAAAAGCTGCTTAGAGAGGCTGGTTTGTTGTATTTATTTACGCCTGGTCTGAGTGTAAAAAGTGTATGTTAAGAAACGGTTAAAACAGTCCACATCAAGGAGACATCTGGCAAATAATATCAGATATATACCGAGCCTGAAAAAAAGCCACAGAAACGCCATAAAGGTGACAATTTGAGTATTTTCAGATGAAGATACTTGACAACTGGCTAATTAGCAGGTATTATTCTTGTTGTTTTATAGATTACATAAAACAAATGAGAAGAAATGCGAATATAATATGCTCGATTTAGCTACGTATAATACGAGATTTTTACATTATAATAACGATATGATTTCAGGCTCATTGAGAAGGAGTCGCTATAATATAGATTATACTCAAACAACAGGCAGCACATAGATTTACGACAATTTGTCCTCACTGGAATAAAATCGATTCAAAGATAGCAGCAGGATGCATTAATGTCCACAGAGACCGAACTTTTCAAGAATGATAAATATGATGAGTTATGGCAGAGATGCTGTGGATTCATAGACCTCAATCTTAACGAATTTATGAGAATACAGGAACGTCTGCTTCTCGAGCAACTCGAGTTGCTTAAGAGGTGTGAACTCGGTCGTTTTATCCTTAACGGAGCCATGATAACTTCTCAGGAAGAGTTCCGTAAAAACGTCCCGCTCACTACCTATGATGACTATGCATCGTTTCTAATTGAAAAGAGAGAGGACGCTCTCCCGGATAAACCGGCACTCTGGCAGTACACCTCCGGTAAATCAGGTGAGTATTCATTCAGGTGGGCACCGGTCACAAATGCTCAGCTCAGAGAAATCAGGTCGCTTCTTATGGCACTTGTATTTTTTTCCGGCTGCAAACAGAGAAATGAGATCGTCTTCAAAGAAGGAGATAAAGCTTTATATGGGATGGCTCCTCCACCGTATGCAACCGGGACGATGGCGCGTGTGTTCCCATTTGACATACTCGACTTCATGCCTCCGATGGATGAAGCTGAAAAAGAGTCCTTCGAACAGAGGATAAGTCGCGGTTTCGAACTGGCATTATCAAAAGGTCTTGATGTGTTTCTGGCAATGTCGAGTGTTACTGTGGCAATAGGAGAACGTTTCAGCCAAAAAAGTAACAATACTCAGTTGAGTTCGGTACTGAAACGCCCCAAAGCAGCTTTACGTTTTGCCAGGGGTCTGGCAAAGAGCCGCCTTGCCAAGCGCTCTTTGTTACCGAAAGACCTGTGGAAGCTGAAGGGTCTCATAACTTTTGGCATCGACAGTTCTATATACAAGGACAGAATAGAGGAGATGTGGGGAGTAAAACCTCTCGAATTCCATGGCTGTACCGAAGCCGTACTGATTGCAACTCAACTATGGGACCATCAGGGAATGACATTTATACCCAGCCTTAATTTCTTCGAGTTCATCCCCGAAGAAGAGAGTATCAGGTCGAGAGAGAATCCGGCCTACCAGCCGTCCACGTTACTGATGGACGAAATCAAACCCGGTAACTATGAGCTTGTAATTACCAGCCTTCACGGCGGACCCTTCGTAAGGTACCGGTTAGGTCACCTCATCAATATCACATCCCTGCGAAACGAACAGCTAAACGTTGATATACCGCAGATGCAATTCCTATCACGAGTCGATGACCAGATAGACATCGCCGGTTTCACACGTCTTTCCGAAAAGACTATCTGGCAGGCGATTGAAAATGCAGGACTGAGTTATTCCAACTGGACCGTCAGGAAAGAAATTAAAGATAAACCGGTCCTTCATCTCTATATAGAAATCAAAGATAACGAAGAAGAAATTACAGCCGAACAGGTTGCAATACGTGTCCATAAAGCCCTCAAGAAACTCGACACCCCTTATGCCGAACTCGAGGCTTTTACAGGTCTGAACCCCCTTAAAGTTACAATTCTTCCTGCAAACACGTTTCAGTTTTATAAACAGCAAAAACAGAGTACCGGCGGCAAGCTCGACCAGTTGACTCCTCCTCACATCAATCCCAGCAATAATACGATTGATACCCTCCTCAGTACGGTGAATCGGTAGCAGTACCGATATCACAAACTCCGGAAAACTGTATCCAAAGTATCACCCTGCGATAACCGAAAATCTACGATTTTACCCTTAAACCAACCTCAATTATTCGGATTTCCTCACCTGACATTCATAATAATTAGCCATTTGGCTATTCTTTATGAAACCTTTATGAAACCTTTATGAAACCTTTAGCATCTTTACAGGTATCTTTATGATTATATGATAGATTTGAACATAGGTTTTTCTCGTGAGGAATCTTAATTGAATTACTGGGGATTATTACCGCTATTAAGTTGTTGTACCTTTACTATCCTCTGCATTCTGGTTTTATCCCAGGCTAAGAGACGGGTAGAAAGGGTATTCGCTCTATTCCTTTTTTCCTCCGCCATATGGAGCTAT
The DNA here is from genome assembly GCA_964543495.1 of uncultured Dehalococcoidales bacterium. Lineage (GTDB taxonomy): Bacteria > Chloroflexota > Dehalococcoidia > Dehalococcoidales > UBA2162 > CAYVOV01. The sequence goes on from CAZIYN010000085.1 coordinate 6,856, forward strand.
ACGTCCTTTATGCTTGTATATAATCCCAATGCGTCATTCCAGTACCTCAGGTTCTGGAACGGACTCGTCATCACTGCGATTCCTTGGGTCGGCGCTACATACTACCATTTCGTCAGAGCCTACAATAACAAGCCGGCAGGTATTTTACTATATATCTACTATGCCATCATCGTAGCCGTATTAATTGGAAACCTGAACGGCATAATGGTTAAAAGCGCCTCTCTTATCAACGGCTTCGTCTATCACAATATCAAGCCATGGGACTATGCAATAGCCGGACTCTGTATAGCATTACTCGTTTCAGTATTCTATATGCTCGGGCGCAGATACCGCGGATCAAAAGACCCTGTCGACCGCAACAGGACAATGTACCTGCTGATAGGCTGGAGCGTTCTGGTAGTCATCGGCTACATCACTCCTTTCACTCCGTCTCTATCAGGACTGCCTATAGACCATATCGGCAACCTGATTAATGCACTGATAATCGTTTACGCAATCAAGAGATACAAACTGCTGGATTTAAGGCTGGTGATGCAGAAGGGTGTTGTATATTCAACACTCACCATTTTCCTTACCACTTTCTATCTGCTTTTACTATTTATATTACAGACGTTTTTTCACGACTGGCTGGGGTACAGCAGCCTTGTAGTTGCTTTTTGTTTTGCTCTTGTTGCTTCTCTTCTGTTTAATCCTCTGAGGGACCTGATCCAAAAATGGATTGACCGCTTCTTCTACCGCGAGACATACGATTACCGCCAGATGCTCCTGCATTTTTCCGATAAAATCAGTAACGTTCTGGACCTGAACGAACTCTCCCAGAGCATCCTGGACCCTATTATAAAGGCCATGCATGTAAAACATGTTGCGCTTCTTTTCCCTGCAAACGGCACCGGCGATTTCCAGACACGTTTTTCAAAACAGGCTATCGATGATGAGCCGCAGCCCAAATTAACTCTTACAAGTGATAATCCTATAGTAGCGTGGCTCGAGAAAGAAGGAAAAGCATTTCATATGACAATGCTGGACCTGATGCCACAATTAAAAGGTCTGTGGGAAATCGAACGGGTAGCCCTTAATACCCTGCGAATAGACTTGTTGTGCCCTATAAGGACAAAAGGGAATCTCATCGGGATACTGGCTCTGGGTGAAAAACAAGCAGGCTCATCTTATTCCGATGAAGAAGCATCACTGCTGATGACAATGGCTAACGAAGCCGCAATGGCGGTTGAAAATGCCCGCATGCTTGACAGCCTTAGAAATCAGCAGATTCAGGTAGAGCAGCTACTGGGTCAGGTCGTGCTTGCGCAGGAAGAAGAAAGGAACAGGATATCGATGGACCTGCACGACAGCGTGGCTCAATGGCTCGTTGCCGCTTCCTACGGAATGCAGGCATTCAGGCAATCACTTCCTCCGAAAGAGGCTAAAAAAGCCCGGGACGAAATTACCGATATGGAACATACAGTCACGAGAAGTCTGCGAGAATTACGCAGAGTCGTAATCGGATTACGTCCGCCGGCTCTGGATGAGCTCGGACTCGGTCACGCACTGAAGAAAAGCCTCGAAGAACTTAAAACCGATAATATCATATACAAGTACACCCAGACGGGCGAATCCTGCAGGCTTCCTGAAAGCATGGAAATAACTACCTACAGAGTAGTACAGGAAGCAATTGCCAATATCCGCAAGCATGCCAATGCAACACGGGTAAATCTTAAGGTCGAATTCAAGGAAGACCAACTCCTGGTTGAAATACGTGATAACGGTCAGGGTTTCAACCTTTCCAGTACCCTTGATAGCGCTATTTCCGTAGGGCATCTGGGACTGCTTGGAATGAAACAGAGAATAGATATGTT
>CAZIYN010000086.1:0-8658 GCA_964543495.1 uncultured Dehalococcoidales bacterium
GCACTTCGATTAGTTCGGGATTCAGGGCTGCTCTTCCCCCGGTGGTATCCTCGATACTCTGTGTTCCCCCGCAGCGGGTACAGCCGAGTACAAGACTCCTGATTTTATCAGGATGACGCAGGGCATAATTTATCGCTATCATTCCTCCGAGAGACACACCGAAAGTATGAGCGGAGTCGATTCCCATAGCATCGAGAAGTCCGGCGGCATCGTCTGCCATCATCTCCATGGTGTAAGGGATATCCGGTTTATCGGTCATACCCACTCCCCTGTTATCGAAAGCGATTACCGCATACTCCCTGGAAAGAACGGGGATGATGCTGTGCCATCGTGAAATATCGGCGCCGAGTCCCATTATAAGCAGCAGCGGCTCACCTTCTCCTGTAATTTCATAGTATATATTGATATCGCCAACCTTCAGATACGGCATTGAATTCCTCCTGAACTGTACATTGGGGATTTAATCTATCAGGAAGTCTAAGCTCAGCAGAGGGGTTTGTCAATGTCGGGCAGGTTATTTGCGCTGTGAGTCCGTGTGTAATATTATGGCTGTAGGGACTTTGTCCCTGAAAGTAATATTATCCGGAGGGGAGAATGGCTGAAGATTCTAAATTAAGTGCTGAGAAAGAGAAAGAGCTGGAAGTAGATATGAGAGCATCGCTTGTGAACGATAGGCTGCCATGTCCGGTGGCGTTCAAGCTAAGTGATAAGCATGGAGTATCAAAGAGGGCTGTCGGAGACCTGGCTAACAAATTGAGTATAAAGATAGCAAGCTGCCAGCTCGGCTGTTTCCCGTAGACTTCCATATACATGCTAAAGAAAGCCTGCCGAGAAAGGCAGGCTTTCTTTATTGAATTTACGGGAAAATTCTGGTTTAATTGGAGCACCATAATTAAGGAGTTAAAGAAAGGAGATACGGGCAAGATGGCAGAAACAAAATACGGGAAGTACATATACAAGTACGACTCGGACTATCAGCATCCCCTGGGTACGATGCTTGCACGAATCGATAAAAACACCTGGGACGGATGCCAGTTTTACATGGTCCACTGGATAATGCCGGGCAGAGAGACTCATTTCGAAGACAGGCCGTATGCCGGCCACCCGCCGCATATCCACAAAGACGGAGAACTCCTGTTCCATATCGGGACAGACCCGGACAATCCGTACGACCTGGGCGGCGAGGCGAGACTTTACCTGGGGGCAGAGATGGAGGAGCACATTATTTCGGAGACCTGCGTTATCTGGATTCCACCGAATTTCATTCACGCTCCCTGGAGACCTATTAATACAAAGCGACCCTGGATATTCATCGAGGTAAATCAGGGGCCTGTCCATACCGAAAAGTCGTTTAGACAGCTGCTTCCCAGGGAAGCAAGAGAAGCCCATGACTGGAGTACCAGGTGGCTGGACGAAGGGTATGAAATGCCGGATTAAACCGGGTATTTTATTAAATTGATTTGAAAGGAGGCCAGCGTGGCTTACAAAATAAATAAAGAGAAATGCCTGAAATGCGGCGTTTGCGTAAAAGAGTGTCCCGAAGGAGCGATTGTCGTGGACGACAAGGAAACCGAACCGGACGGACTGGTCCTGTATGCAACCAGAATCGATGAGGGTAAGTGCACCGACTGCGGCACCTGTGTTTCAATGGAGTACTGGTGCCCTGCCCAGGCAATCGCACCGGCGTAAATAACTCAGAATAGTCCATAAGTAAATAAACGGAGCTTGTGTGTTGTTAACCGGGTTACACAAGCTCCGTTGTTTTTAAGTAACCTTAAGGGGATTACTGAAGGATAAATCCCCCGTCGACGATGACTTCCAGTCCGGTGATGTAATCGGAATCATCGGATGCCAGCCAGAGTATCGTCCTGGCGACATCCTCCGGTTTACCCAGGCGTCCTGCCGGAATCTGGTCGGTAATCTGCTTATAAAATGCCTGTTCTCCGACCGGTGAGTTCCTGGCGACATTCTGGAAAAGGGGCGTCATTATATAGCCGGGGTGAATGGAATTTACCCTGATATTATCGGGAGCGTAGACCGAGGCATCGGATTTCGTCATCAGGCGTACACCTCCCTTGGCGGCGTGATAGGCGATATCAGCACCTCCAATCAGTCCGAGCATGGAAGACATATTGACGATGCTTCCGCCCCCCGATTTCTTCATATATTCGATTACATGCTTGGTGCAGTAGAAAACACCATTAAGGTCGACGTCTATCACTCGGTTCCATTCCTCGGTGGGAAGTTCGTGGGTGGGCGTCATCGAGCCGGGAATTCCGGCGTTATTGACCAGGATGTTTATTTTCCCGTATTTTTCATTGATTTCAGCGAAAACCTTCTCCACTTCTTTCTCATCGGCGACATTCATATGCCAGAATTCGGCGCCCCCGCCGTCTTTTGCAATCTGTCCGGCAGTTGCTTTTCCGGCTTCGTCGTGTATATCGGTTATGGCTACCCTGGCGCCTTCTTTTGCCAGCAGTATCGCCGCTGCCTGTCCGATACCGGAAGCTCCTCCGGTCACTATAGCAACTTTGTCTTTAACTCTGTCCATCAGTTCCTCCCTGTTTTATAGGTGTTTCCGAGCCTTGACTTTTAGCTGGATATCATACAGGATAATACAACTGTAACAAATAGTCGTCAATAACAGACGGGAATCCTTTATGTGGATATTAATTATTGTGCTGGGAACTATAGCAAAAATAATGACTGTCTTTTTTTTCTGGCGTCGCCTTGATACTCCACGCCAGGTCGGTCCCGATGAAGGTATCGAAGATATCGAGGTAGCGAAGGGATACGATAAAATCAGCCGCTGGCCCCAGTTCAGAGTGCTGAGAAAGCTCGTTATCAGAGAACTGGCGAAATACAGTCCCGAAGGAGTCCTGGTGGATATCGGCTGCGGCCCCGGTTACCTTACAGCCGATGTCCTGAGAGCTTTCCCGAGGATGGACGTTATCGGAGTAGATATTTCAGAGGAAATGCTGGAGAGGGCGAAGGAGAATCTCGGCAACCAGGGTCTTGGCGAAAGAGTAAGTTTTCGTAAAGGAGATATCCAGCAGCTTCCTTTTGAAGATGGTTCGGTGGATTTCATAGTCAGTACATTATCCCTTCATCACTGGTCGGACCCGGTGAAAGCTATAAGCGAAATACACCGGGTATTAAAGCCGGAGAGTGGATTTCTCCTGTTCGATTTGAGGAGGGACAGCCCGCGGGCTTTTTACTGGGTGATGAAGTTCGCCCAGACTTTTATACTTCCCAGAGCCGTGAGCAGGATAAACGAACCGACCATGTCCGCTCTGGCAAGCTACACCGCCGATGAACTGAGACAGATTCTCACTCAGACGCCATTTAAGGAGTGCAGTATCAAGCAGGGGGTCTTCTGGTCTTTTGTGGCTGGTAAGAAGAAAGGTTAACTTTTCTTCTTATTTATCTATTCCCGCCCACCTCCCTTAATGTAAATTAAGAGGGGCTCACGCCCCTCTTAACACCCTGAACACTTATTAAAGTGGTCTTATTTATCCAGCATATGAGCCAGGTCTTCCAGTCCGAGTTCGATTAGTTTGCTTTTTACGGGTATTCCTCTGGCGATATCCCAGCCGTGCTCGTCGTAATAATCGTCGAGCATTTTTTCATAACCGGCATGGGTAACAGGTCTGCCGAAGTAATCCCTGAGAGGATTATCCTCCACCCCGATAGCATTTGCCCACTGCCCGGGCAGCCTGTCGTCACTCCTGTCGATTCCTTCCCTGGTATTCAGGAGTTTGCCCGTATTCCAGATTCTTTCGCCTTTTTTCTTGAGTTCGTCCGCTGTTACTTCAATACCGGTCACCGTCTTATACAGGTCGGCAAACGTTTCCAGACTGTATAAGGGAGGATTCCCCGCCCATGTTACGCAGGTACCCATAGCCCAGTAAACGCTTTCCACATCTTCTGCGTGCTTTGTCAGTCTGCCGGTGTTGAAATCGTTCCTGCCGAAAGTCCTGTCCAGTTCCTCGGGTGACATTCCTATCCCCCTGCCCCATTCCCTTATAGATTCGACCGGCTGGTTCGGCATAATCGTAGCCGGATGGAGTTCGGCTCCCGGCTTGGTATTGACTATCTCCGCGAAAGTAACCGGATTCAAAGAACTTGTGAGGGCATCGAAAAACGAAGAGCACCCCTTGACCATATAATAGCCGTCTTTATCGGTATCCGGGTCTATGCCGAGCGTTTCGCTCATGGCAAACCAGCCGTTAGCAAATATGTCGCCGATTCCTTCACGGTTAATTATCTTTTCCACCAGTCTGAAGACAGTGGCGGTGTCACCTCTCTTTATTTCAAGACCGTCAATATCATTCGTCGTTATATCGCTCCTCTCGTAGAGTCTGTTTATAAATCTCAGCATAGCTATTATAGTCCTGAAATCGATTCCTGCCCTGTCGCATATCTCCACCAGCCTCAATGCATGCCTGTAGTCCTCAATACCCACCCATTCGCAGAACCTGGAGTAATGAAAGCTGGAGCCGAGTATGCCGCCGGCGAATTCTCCGTCTCTGATAACATATTTGGGCTTGCAGGTGAAGACGCAGTTATAGCAGCCGGAGCGGCCTACCAGTGATTCGCTTGCTATATCCGGCGGATAATAGGAGTCCCGCGGGGGAGCCGGAGCCCTGCGGGACGTCATCCCCCTCATCATCCTGTAGCGTGGTGATTCCATAGCTTTTTTAACGGCGTCGGCAGCCATGGTTTTCAGTTTTGCCCTGTCCCGGACGTTTACTTTACCGGTCCCGTGGACGGCGATTGCCTTCAGGTTTTTAGAACCCATTACCGGAGCTCCGCCGTTTCTGCCGATGTGCGACTGCTTGTCAATCCAGCCGATGGAGTACGGTATCCGGTTCTCGCCCGCTCTGCCTATGGCGATGACGCCGCTGTCTTTATACCGTTCCGTCAGCGCGTCGCTGGTCTCATAAATGTCTTTTTTCCCCCAGAAGTCATCGGCCGGGCATATTTCCACATCATCGTCCAGTATCTTCAGATATACGGGACCGTCGGCCTTACCGGTGATTACTATCTGGTCGTATCCGGCCCTCTTCATCATCACGCCGAAGCGGCGGCTGCCGCCCGATGACCGGGGTATGAAGTGTTTTACACTGTCTTTACTGGCGGAGGCAGCCGATTTCGTCAGCACTTCGATTTTCGAGGCGCCGGGGACTCCGGTACCTATCAGCGGACCGGCGCAAATAATAACAGGGTTTTCCGCTGAGAAAGGGTCGGTCCCCGGTTTTAGCATATCGCACAGCATTCTTTCGCCGGTGCCGCACCCGCCGATGAACTTCCTGGCCAGGTCCATATCAGTTGGTTCGGTGTCAATCTTCCCGTTTGACAGATTTACATGGAGGGTCTTCCCGGAATAACCGTAATATTCCATTTCTTCACTCTTTCTTCTTCGCTGTTTTATATGCAGACTCGGAATGAAATATAGACCAGGTATCAATAGGGTGTCAATGTTCAAAAGTGTTTTTTGACAGCCCTGCACCGATGAGATTAAGCTAGAGTTATATGGGGAAACCTTACGGCGAAATTACCCGGGAGTTGGCTGTCCGGATTAAGCTGATAATGTCCGATGTCGACGGCACCCTGCTGACTTCCGGAGAGAATGTCGGTCAGGAAATTATCGAAGCTGTTTCACAACTTGAAAAGTCTGGGATTAAAGTCGGGCTGGTATCGGGTCGGACTGTCCCCAGGCTGGAAAGGGTTGCCGTCTCAGCCGGCACAGACGGGCCGATAGTCGCCGAGAACGGCGGGACTGCTAAGATGGTCGCGGGTGGTGAACTTCTGGAACTGGGATATTCGCGGGAACCCGCTCTTGCGGCGCTTGAAAAATTGAAGGTGACCTATCCCGGAATAATTAAAGAAAAACCGGATAACCCGGACAGGCTGATAGACGTGGCATTCGAGGCGCCCGGGATTCCGGTTGCCGATTTGAAAAAACACCTGAATAATATACAGTTGCTCGATTCCGGTTATATGCTGCACCTGCTCCAGGAGCGAATCAGCAAGGGAGATACCCTGAAGAAAGTCCTGGAACGGATGGGAGAGGAAAGCCCGTCGCCCGAGGAGATAATGGTCTTCGGCGATTCGCTGACGGACATTTCACTCTTCGAGCTGTTTCCTCACAGCGTTCTTGTGATAAACCCGGGACTGCCGGAGGAACAGGTAGAACCTGTAAGGCGGCAGGCGGAATACATGAGCTCGCTTGATTGTGAAGAAGGTTTTATCGAGGTGGCATCTCACATTATAAAACTCAGAAAAGGTAAACAAAGAAGGAGGTAAGGGAATGAAATACCGAAAGTTCGGGAAGAAGCTGGACTGGGAAGTATCGGCACTCGGTTTCGGAGCGATGCGTCTCCCGACGACGAGTAACAACCAGGCGGATATCGATGAAGAACAGGCGATAAAGATGATTCGCTACGCTATAGATAACGGAGTGAACTACCTGGATACGGGTTACCCGTACCATATGGGACAGAGCGAACGCCTTGTTTGCAAGGCGCTCAAGGACGGCTACCGTGAGAAAATTAAGCTGGCGACGAAGATGCCCTGCCGGATGGTGGAGAAGAAGGAGGACTTCGACCGTATTTTCAACGAGCAGATGGAACGGCTCGAAGGAGATACTCTCGATTTCTATCTGATGCACGGGCTGAGAGCCGAAAGCTGGGCGAAGGTGAAGGATTTGGGAGTAGTACCCTGGATTGAGGACAAGATGGCGAAAGGGGCATTTAAAAAACTCGGGTTCTCTTTCCATGACAACTATGACGCGTTCAAGACGATAATCGACAGCTATGATAACTGGACGCTCTGCCAGATACAGTATAACTATATGGATGTCGAATACCAGGCGGGACGGAAAGGGGTCGAGTACGCGGCAAGCAAGGGGCTGGCTATCGTGGTTATGGAACCGCTGCGCGGCGGGAGGCTGGTGAAGTCGCCCCCCGAATCTGTGCTGAAAGTGTGGGACAGCGCCGAAAAGAAACGAAGTCTGCCCGAGTGGTGTCTCCAGTGGGTGCTGAACCAGCCGGAAATTTCGGTGGCTTTAAGCGGTATGAGTACCTTCGACCAGGTGGTGGAGAACGTGGAGATTGCCGACCGCACGGGTCCCGCGGTCCTCACCGCCGATGAAATGGAGCTCTATGACAAGGCAAGGAAAGCCTTCGAAGGGCTTATCCCCGTGCCCTGCACCGCCTGCGAATACTGTATGCCCTGTCCCAACGGAGTGGCGATACCTTCTATTTTCAATTCCTATAACGACGCCGTGATGTACAACGACCAGCAGGGTGGACAGATGCGCTATTCCGGTCCGATGATGATGATGTCCGGCGGACAAAAAGCGGACAGCTGCCTCGAATGCGGCGAGTGCATGGACGCCTGCCCGCAGGGTATCGATATCATAGAGAAACTCAAGGAAGCCCACTCCTACCTGACACCGGCTAAGAAATAACCGGATAACGGAAGGACTATATGCTACGCGGATTTTTCCGTTTCCGAAACCCTTTACGCTCAAAAACTTGACACGGGGAATCGGTCTGTGGTATAATGCTCGAAACACCTGAGAAAGGTCTCAGGTGTTTCTGCTTTTTCTGCACTGTTTTTATCTTTTGAGATTGCCACGTCGTCCGCCAGAGACGGACTCCTCGCAATGACAGATTATGTTACCTGGTAAATCCAGTCCTGGTGCATAACCTCCGGTTCGCCCTTAGGGAGGGTCTGAAACTCCTCGCTTACTTCGACCAGTTTCCATTTACCGTCTTTCTCCAGGGCCTCATGTTTTTCCTTGAAGCCGTTGTCCCTGTATACGTCCGGTCGGAGGGAGTATATTATATATCCTCCGGGCCGGGTGACACGTACCAGCTCGTCGAGTGAGCCTGCCGGAGCATGACCTACTGTCATAACGCCGACACTGATTACGGCATCGAAAGAATCGGTGGCGTAGTCCAGCGGCTCTCCCATCACCATCTGGTGAAATTCCTGGTAACAGCCCTTGCTCCGGGCTTCTTCCAGCATACCTTCGGAGATGTCCATCGCCACCAGGTTTTTATATCCTTCCCTGGCAAGCAGTTCGCCGCAGAGCCCGGTACCGGCCCCGGCATCCAGTACCCTGGCATCTTTGGGGACGTATTTGGAGAAATACTCCACGGCTTTCCTAGGACCTACCCAGCCGAACCCTTCGTCGAGGTCGGTATCGTAGTCCTTCGCCCACTCGTCGTAGCGCTCGGCAAGCTCCTTATTATCTTTCGAGGAATATATCCACTGGACTCTTTCCTGTCTTTCTACATCTTTATCTTTACTATCCATTTTTCCTCCTTTTGCGATTCTTGTATTAAATTATTTCTATATACCCTATCCCCCTGTATCCCCCTTCCCCTTATCAAGGGGAAGGGGGAATGATTGTTTGGAAGAGGGGCTTCGCCCCTCTTCACACCCCTTTTTAACATTTCATACCGACAAAAGTAGGTATCCAGTATTGTTCTATGAGGTACGATTTCTGGATTCCAGCTTTCACTGGAATGACAAGCTGTTTTTTATTTTTACCCGTTCGCTATGCAGGGCACGGAATATTCTTCGAATATTTTTCTGACGGCTTCGACTTCCTCATCGGTAGGAGTGCGGAGGGCTTCTCCCGGG
>CAZIYN010000087.1:0-8588 GCA_964543495.1 uncultured Dehalococcoidales bacterium
CTCTTATTGCCTCGTTGATAGCGTCCTTCAGTGTCCGGCTGCCGCTGGAAACCGGGCGCACCTCGGCACCCATCAGCTTCATCCTGAACACGTTCAAAGACTGCCGCCGGATGTCTTCTTCACCCATGTAAACGATACATTCGAGCTCCAGCTTGGCGCAGATTGCCGCCGTTGCCACCCCGTGCTGACCGGCTCCCGTCTCGGCGATTATCCTCTTTTTACCCATTTTTTTCGCCATCAAGCCCTGACCCAGGGCGTTGTTTATCTTGTGGGCGCCGGTGTGGGCAAGGTCTTCACGCTTGATATAGATTTTCGCCCCACCGCAATGTTCCGTGAGTGATTCCGCAAGATACAGGGGAGTCGGCCTGCCAGAATAATCGCGTGAAAGCGTATCGAACTCAGCCCAGAAAGTTTTATCGGTTTTAGCTTTCTCGTAAGCTCCCGCCAGCTCATCCAGTACCGGCATCAGCGTCTCCGGTACGAACTGCCCCCCGTAATCCCCGAAATATGTCTTTTTATCAGACAGCAATTTTCTCCCCCTCTATCAGGTCCCTGTAATCATAATGCATGACTTCCCGGACCTGCCTTATTGTTTCTCGCCCCTCGCTACGAGTCCTTTCATTACCATTACGTATCGCTTCCTCCAGAACGGCTGGCCTTGTCTCGTAGTAAGCTCTCTTTTCATGAATCGGCTCAAGGAATGTGTTGATTGCTTCGGCAATCATTTGTTTACAGGCTACGCACCCTATCTTACCACGACTACAGTCCTGCTCGATTTCCGGCACCACTGCACTGTTGAAAGCAAGGTGATATTTAAAGATATTGCAGATATCCGGGTGACCTTTATCGGTCGCCCTCATTCTGGACGGGTCGGTAACGGCAGTATTTATCTTCTGTTTCACTTCTTCCGTCGTGTCTACCAGATATATTGCGTTGTTAAGGCTATTTCCCATTTTCTGCCCGTCCAGCCCGGGCAGCCTGTCGACTCTGCCTGTCAACGCTTCGGGAATAGGAAAGACCCCTCCGAAGGTTCTGTTAAAGGTCCGGGCGACCTCTCTTGTCTGTTCGACATGCGGAAGATTATCGTCACCCACGGGGACCATATCCGCCCGGACTATAAGTATATCGGCAGCCTGCGATATGGGATAACCGAGAAATCCATAGCTCATCGCCCTCAGTCCGGCAGCTTTGAATTCCTCTTTCACAGTAGGATTTCGCTGAAGTCTGGCTACACTTACCAGCATCGAGAAATACATTGTCAGTTCGGCAATTTCAGGAATCATCGATTGTATAAAGAACGTACTCTTTTCAGGGCTCAGACCAATCGAGAGCCAGTCCAGAAGTACCTGTCTGATGAAATAGCCTGCTTTTTCTGTCTCTCTCAGATGGTCGGTAAGGAATTGATAATCGGCGATGATGAAAAAACAGTCGTACTCATCCTGGAGCCTTATCCGATTCTCCAGAGAACCGACATAGTGCCCGAGATGCATCGGACCCGTCGGTCTGTCACCGGTAAGAATTCTCTTCTTCACTTCCTCTCCCCTGCTTGTTTCGCATTCTTTATAAAAGTCCTGATTTTTTCATTATCTTTTACCCCATCGGTCTCGACTCCCGAGGCTACATCCACTCCCCATGGATTTACCTGCCTGATGAGCTGACCTACGTTCTCGGGAGTAAGCCCTCCGGCGACTATTAAGTTGAATTTTTCAGCGGCTTCCTTCGCCATCTCCCAGTCGAACGTTTTCCCCGTCCCGCCGTAAGCACCTCCCGCCTGCGTATCCAGCTGGCAGATAACGTCCTTCCCGGAGACTTTTTTAAAACCCTCTTCTATCTCCGCAACCACCTCCGAAGCTTTCTTTCCTTCCACCATGTGGACGACCTTTGTTACCGGTTTTTCTATCTCGAGGCAGTACTCCCAGTCTTCACCGTTGCTCAATTGTATGCGGTCGAGTCCGCATTCACCGGCAATCCTGTTTACGTCCCCGGCAGGCAGGTCCATAAAAATGCCGACTACCACAGGCGGATTGTCCAGCCTGTGGACCGCTTCCGATATCTCACGTGCCCGTTCTATCGTTACCTTCCGTCTGCCCGGAGCAGCGACTATCATTCCCACGAAATCAGCGCCCTCTCCGGCAGCAGTCAGGGCGTGTTCAACCTCCATCAATCCGCATATCTTTACCTTCGTCATAGCAATTCCTTCATTGCGGAAGCGATATCTTCCGAAGCCATAAACGCTTCCCCTATTAAAACCGCATCCACTTCCCAGCCTTTCAGCATTTCCATATCTTGCCGAGTTTTAATACCGCTCTCACTGACTACTATCCTGTCTTCAGGAATAAGCGACCTCAACCTCCCGGTGGTCTCAACGTCCACATCGAACGTGTTGAGGTCGCGATTATTGATGCCGATTATCTCCGCTCCGTTGCTGAGAGCGGTTTCAAGTTCAAACCTGTTATGCACCTCGACAAGGCATTTCATACCAAGCTCATGGCTTAACGTCAGCAATTCGTATAATTGCTTCAGACTTAATACAGCCACGATTAACAGCAGTGCGTCCGCCCCGTAAGCCCTCGCCTGGTAAACCTGGTAGGGGTCGAAAATAAAGTCTTTCCTGAGAAGCGGTGTCCGGCTCCCGAGAGCGTTTTTTATATCCCGGAGGTAATCGAGGCTGCCCTGGAAATATTCCGGCTCGGTGAGTACGGATATCGCTGCCGCTCCGTTATCCGCATATATTCCGGCTATCTCTACAGGGTGGAAATCGGCACGGATAACACCCCGGGACGGCGAGGCTTTTTTTACCTCGGCTATCATACTGATACCTTCACCAGAAAGAGCCAGGGCAAAATCCAGGGGTGCGGGCTGCTCAAGAGCAGTCTTTACCATCTCTTCCGGAGGAAAAGCCTCCTTCTTCTTCTCAAGCTCTTTCTTTGTATATACTACTATTTCGTCTAATATCATTTCTATATCTTCTAAACTGCAAAACTCTGGCTGTATTCCACAAGCTTCTTAAGCCTGTCCATAGCCTGGCCTTTATCTATAGAATCGATTGCCATCTTAATTCCTTCTTCAATCGACTTCGCCCTGTTGCTGGCGACCAGCGCCGCGGCGGCGTTCAGTAAAACGATATCCCGCTGGGGTCCTTTCTTCCCGCTGAGAATATCCTTTAACAGGACTGCATTCTCTGCGGCATCGCCGCCTTTCAGGTCGTTCAGACTGGATTTAATCAGTCCCAATTCTCCCGGTTCTATGGTGTAGGTATGGATTTTACCTCTTTTAAGTTCGCACACATGGCTTTTCCCGGTAGTGGTTATCTCGTCCAGTCCGTCTTCGCCGTGAACGACCAGAGCGTGGTCGCAGTCGAGGCTCTGTAATACCAGCGCCAGTTTCTCAACCAGTGAAGTGTCGGCAACACCGAGCAGGTAGGTCCTGGCTCCGGCAGGATTTGTAAGGGGTCCGATTATGTTGAATACGGTACGGATACCGATTTCACGCCGCGGCGGTCCCGCATACTTCATCGCCGGGTGGAACGCCTGGGCAAACATAAAACCGATACCAACCTCCTCTATGCACCTCTTCACCTCGTCCGCACTGAGGTCGAGCTTGACTCCCAGTGCCTCTAGTACATCGGCAGCCCCGCTCTTGCTGGATGCCGCCCGGTTTCCGTGCTTGGCTACTTTCTGTCCGGCTCCCGCCACCACGAAAGCGGCTGCGGTGGATATATTGAAAGTATTCATACCGTCTCCACCGGTGCCGACAACGTCTACCACGGGCTCCTTGGTCAGGACCGGTATAGCCTTTGCCCGCATCGTTTTTACAAAACCGGCGATTTCCTCGACGGTCTCGCCCTTAAGACGGAGAGCGGTAACGAAGGCGCCGAACTGGGCCGGGGTTACCTCACCTTCCATGATTTCGTTCATCACCTTCGCCGCTTCGTCCGTGGTCAGCGACCCGCCTTCAACCAGTCTCGATATTGCTTCCTGAATCATTTTCTCACCTCATTTCTTTGAGTCTCTAGTTGTTGCTTGCTATTAACTGAACGTTCTTGCTTATAAACCATTTATAAAATTTTTCTGGATTAAGGAACCAAGGCAATGTTCCACTTCGTTGTATAAAACCATCGTTAACACCCAAACCACCCCATTCATCCAGAATATTTGTCTTTACTCTGTATGCCTTGTTACGATACTCACCGATAGGAATACAGCGCTTCAATCTACCTGATTTACCATGTTTTGCATAAACAATAACATCAGTATCACTAGGCATTTTTCTTGTGTGTGCGTTTTTGTCCCAGTCCTTCTCAGATATTGATTTTGCCATCCTTACTGTATCCACAACATAAAGACCGATCAATGAATATATTAAATTTCGTTCATGTCCGGTAGAACGAAGTCCGGCGTAAAATGCAATGACATCATTTTCCTCAAGCTCTTGTACACGTTTACCCCTTTTCCCGACATCTCCGTAAGTTAAATTTGAGAAATCAGGATCAAGGTGGGCAGATTTATAGTCAAATAGTTTTTCAGGAACATCTTCACCAAATTCCTTACAGGGAACCTTGAATTGCTCATATGATTTTTCATATCCAGAATATATTTCCCCGTTCTCTGGGATTGGAACATATACAAACTCACCTGTAGAAGGATTCACAGGAGCATTCCATTTCCCATATCTTGAGTCTATTCCAACTCTGACCAGAAGCGCTTTCATAGTTTATACTCTCATCTATCTCGTATCCAGAAAATTCTTTAAAATATCCTTTCCGGCTTCGGTCATAAATGACTCGGGGTGGAACTGGATGCCTTCCACCGGGTGTTCCTTGTGCTTCAAACCCATAATCTCGTCGTCGTCCGTCCAGGCGGTTATCTCGAAACAGTCGGGAAGACTTTCTCTTTTCACCACCAGCGAATGGTAGCGGATAGCCGAAAACGGACTGGGCAGTCCGGCAAAGACCCCCTTTCCGGTGTGGTGGATGAGCGAAGACTTGCCGTGCATTATCTGCTTCGCCCGGTCCACGATTCCGCCGTAACTGTAGCCTATACACTGGAGCCCCAGGCAGACTCCCAGTAGCGGCAGCTTCGACCCGAAGTGCCTGATAATATCGTTGGATATTCCGGCATTCTGAGGCGTCGAGGGACCGGGTGAGATTACTATCCGCTCCGGCTTCATTTTCTCGATTTCCTCCGGCGTGGTCTTATCGTTACGCACCACCTCTACTTCCTCTCCCAGTTCGCTCAGGTACTGGAAAAGGTTGTATGTAAAACTATCATAATTATCAATAAGCAACAACATTTTTACCTCCCTGCCTCCATTGTATCTTCCGCCTGGCTGACGGCGTTCAGAGCAGCTCTGGCTTTATTCAGGGTTTCTTCATACTCGCTTTCCGGTACGCTGTCGTAAACAACACCGCCACCCGACTGCGTATAAGCGACTCCGTCCTTTACCACCATAGTCCTGATGGAGATTGCCATATCCATATTGCCGGTGAAAGAGAAATAGCCGGCGGCTCCGGCGTAGGGTCCTCTCTTTTCAGGTTCGAATTCGGCGATTATCTCCATTGCCCTGATTTTCGGCGCTCCTGAGACTGTTCCGGCGGGGAAGCAGGCACGCAGAGCGTCGAAGCTGCTCATATCGTTTTTCAGTTTCCCTTCCACGTTTGTAACAAGGTGCATAACGTGGGAGTAGCGTTCAACTTCCATTAGCTCACTGACCACTACCGTACCCGGTTCACTCACCCTGCCGATATCGTTACGACCCAGGTCCACCAGCATAATATGCTCGGCTTTTTCCTTTTCGTCGTTGCGGAGTTCCTTTTCCAGAGCCAGGTCTTCTGCAGACGTACCGCCTCTCGGTCTGGTCCCGGCAAGGGGACGAGTGGTTACCGTACCGTTTTCCACCCTTACCAGAATCTCCGGAGAAGCCCCGATTATCTGGAAATCGGTAAAATCGAAGTAGAACATATAAGGCGAGGGGTTGATGGTGCGGAGTGCCCTGTAGATTTCGAAGGGCGGCGCTTTCGTCGGCTGGGAAAGCCGCTGAGACGGGACCACCTGGATGCATTCGCCGGCGGTAATATACTGCTTTATCTTCTCGACTGCGGTCATATACTCTTCTTTCGTGAAATTAGATGAAGGTTCGGATTTGGCAGAAGGTGCAGATTTGCCGTTGATTTGCCTGCCTACCTGCAGCGGCTCATTCAGCCTGTCGACCATCTTATCAATCCTGTCAACCGCTTCTCCATACGCTTTTTCAACGTCACCGTTGAGATGAGCATGGCTGAGGACTTTTATCTTATGAGTTACATGGTCGTATATCAGTAATGTGTCCACGAACATGAAAAGCGCCTCTGGCAGGCCGAGGGGGTCGCTTTCCGGTGAAGGCAGTTCCTCGAACCGCGTTACCGCTTCATAGCCGAGATAACCGACGGCGCCGCCGCAGAACTTAGGCAGCTCTCCGACAGGTATAATTTTCGACTTCGCCATCTCTTCAGCGACAAGTGGCAGGGGGTCGATATTTTCCTCTCCCCTGACTGTCAGCGTTTTATACGGCTCGGTACCGATGAAGCTGTAGCGCGCCAGCCTTTCTCCGCCCTCGACGCTTTCCAGCAGGAAGGAGTATCCGCCGCGGTTTATTTTCATAAAGGCGGACACCGGTGTTTCGAGGTCGGCAACTATTTCCCTATAAACAGGCACGAGATTGCCGTCCCCTTTCAGTTTTTTAACCTCTTCAAATGTCGGGTAATACATATAACCTCCCTTCCACCTGATAAACAAAAATCCCTCGTCCTAGGGACGAGGGATAAATCCTTCGCGGTGCCACCCTATTTCGGTCTAAAAGGAGTGAAGCAACCATCTTTATCAGGTGCGCCCCGATTCGTTCCGATATGTCAGAGTGAATTCAATCGGGGGATACCCTGGGCTCTGGTAACGGTACCCTCTCCGTCAAAGCCTACTCATCTTCCGACTTTCGGTTCGCAGCTCCCGAGTCCATTCAACCCCTGCGCCTGACACCGGCTCACACCTTACCCGGCTCTCTGAGTCCCGCTGGGGGAATACTAGTCTCGCTCAAAGCCTTTGTAATATTCGATTGTTGAAAAAAGTATAAACCCGATTTTTTAAGCTGTCAAGTAATTGAGACTATTCCAGTTTCAGTATATATTCAAACGCGTGTTACAATTAGACTGGCATGAACAAAGAATTTCATTTCCCATACGGCGATTCTTTTCTGAAGGCGAATATCCCGACGGCTAATATCACTTATGTCCTCGAAACACAGGATATCGCCGGTATCGAGAACGAATATGAAGCTATAACTGAAAGGCTCGGGCATCCGATCGGGTCTTCACCTTTGTCCGACTGTATAAAATCGAATGATAAAGTGGTAATAATGGTTACGGACAATACCAGGGCCTGCCCCGAAGACAGGCTGCTTCCACCCATACTGGCCGGGCTGGAACGGAATATCCCGCGCGAAAATATCACGATTATCATAGCTCTGGGGCTTCACCCTCCGCTGGATAGAGAATCCCAGATAAAGAAACTAGGAAGGAAAATAGTGGAAAATTACCATGTGGTGAACCATGACCTTAACGATGTCGTTAATATCGGCACGACGACCAGGGGCACGCCGGTGGACATCAACAGGCGGGTGATTGAAGCCGATTTCCGCCTCAGCACCGGCTTTATCGAACCTCACTTCTTTGCCGGTTTTTCCGGAGGCAGAAAGAGTATCGCTCCCGGGGTATTCGGAGTGCGTTCTGCTTATAAGAACCACGGATACGAGATGCTCGAACACCCGCTGGCAAGGACAGGCATCCTCAACGGCAACCCGATTCATGAAGATATGGTGGAGCAGGCGAAAATGGCAAAACTTGATTTCATCGTTAACGTTCTGCTGAACAGAAAGGGAGAAATAACCGGAATTGTAGCCGGAGAACCGTACAGAGCCCATGAAGAGGGCTGTGAAATGGCAAAGGAGCAATATGCGGTAAAGGTAAATGAACCTGCAGATATCACGATAACCTCGAATAGCGGTGCTCCGCTGGACCTCGACCTCTACCAGACCTGCAAAGGGATAGACACCGCCGCCCAGACAACCAGAGAAGGCGGTATTATCATCATCGCTTCCGCCTGCAACGAAGGTATCGGGCCCGAAGCCTTCCTGAACCTGCATGCATCCGTATCCACCCCGGAAGAAGTAATCGGTGAAGTCCGCCGCCTGGCACCTGTCGGAGTACAGTGGCAGAACCAGATTCTGGCACGTACCCAGTTAAAGAACGATATCTACCTGGTCTCCGAACTGGAAGAAAGCCTGGTTAGAAAAATGAAAATGGAGCCTGTACCCACCGTTGAAGAAGGTCTGGAACGGGCTTTTAACAAACTGGGAGATAAAGCTTCTATAGTCGTAATACCGGAAGGCCCGGTTGTGTACCCCGTTCGCGACGATTAATCAGATGTTATTTTTACTCCCACCTCGTACCACTTGCCATACTCGGTGTCTATAACCCGGGCCGGCGACTTCTCTTTTAGCGCCACCGCCATTTTTTCCACGGACGTATGCCTGGCATCCGGTCCCTGCATATCATGATG
>CAZIYN010000088.1:0-8573 GCA_964543495.1 uncultured Dehalococcoidales bacterium
CTCCATATCCATAGCGTAATTACAGGAAACTCCGCAGGCACCGCACATCTGGCAGTTATAAACAATATCTAGAAGTTTATCCGTATAGTCTATTTCACCCTTTAGCATAGCCGCTCCGATATTTAATCTCCCGCCGCCTGAATATGAGTGAAAATTATATCTGGCTATACTGGGGCACACGTTCACGAAATGTTCTCCCTTTACTTTCTGCATGGGGATGAATTTACAGGTAGAACACCTGCAGCACATTTCCATATCGCCCAGATACTGTTCCAGTTCCATCTTTGCTGCCTCCTGACTTATAAGATAATGAGTTTATCCCACAGGTATAGTTTAAAAACCCACTTTCCCCGGATTCATAATATTATTCGGGTCGAAGATGTTCTTTAGCTTCTTCAGTATTCCGAAAGAAGCGGCATCTCTGTTCATAATCATTCCGGTATCCTCGCCGTAAGGCCTGGAGAAGAACGCGCCTTTGGCCATTAGTTCCTTCAGGGCCGAAGCGGACAGTTCCCTGACCCGTCTCATTTCGCTCGGATTATCCGGGTCGTAGAAAAGGTTGAATTCACAGTGGCAGCCTACCCCCTGGACCATCGGCTGGATATAAACTCCTGTATCCGATGGAGGGTAACCGGCTTTTTCGGCAAGACCGTATACTGCCTCTATCTGTCCCTCCAGCTTATCGTTGTTGGTCAGGAACAGAATGTCCCCGCTTGCTCCTTTATAACGGAGTTTCCAGTAGGGTTCATCTGAAGGTTGCTGGAAGGCTTTCAGTATTTCATTTGCTGAAATCCCTCCGGCTGATTTTACAGCTTCAATTCCCAACCGCCGGGTAATATCCGTAATACCTTTAATGTGAGAGCTGATTCTTTCTTCGGGTAAGTATTCATAGCCGGCTACATTGTAGAAAAGGACCCAGGCGGGAAGAGCTGCTTTAAGGTTATGATAGTCAGAAGGCCATTTTTCGGCAAAGATTGCCGCTACATTCGTGCCGTTTAGAATAAAGCATTCATTGACCATTCTCAGCCTTACCATCCAGGAAGATAATTCCAGCAGCGTACCCGGTTCGGAAGAGCCGACTATGAAAGGCTCTTCGAGACTTGGAAGCAGCTCGCACCTCATTGATGCCCACGTCACTATACCCATGGTCCCCTGGGCTCCCTGGATAATCCTGTGCAGAGAAGCCACGCCCGGTCCGTAAGGTGCTTTCTGTACACCTCCCACTGCCCACTGTTCTTCCACAGTCCCCGGTCCGGCTGCCTGACCGGTCCGGAATATCTCGCCGTTCCCGAAAACAACCTCGATACAGGCAAGCGGGTCCGATATATCCCACTGGTACTTGGGCATAATAACGGGCTCTCTCTCCAGCATACTGCCGATTACTGTCTTCGATTTACGCGGCATCAACGGCATATTTAGCCTGATGCCTTCCTTTTTTGCAGCAGGTATAAGTTCGCCGAATGTGACACCCGGCTCGACCATCGCTACCCGACGTGCCCGGTCGACATTTATTATATTTTTCATACCGCTTAAATCGACTATAACCGCTCCTCCGGCTCCGGGAACGGTATCACCCCGGAAATGAGGGGCCCCCGAGCTTACCGGCACCAGCGGGGTCTGAGTCTCGTTCGCCAGTTTTACTATTTTCTGTACTTCAGCGGCATTCTTCGGTCTGACCACGCATTCAGGTCTGATACTGTTCACGAAACTTACATCAGAGGAGTATTCGTCCAGTACCGCCTGTTCGTAACTCACACCGGCAGCACCGGCAATTTTTACCAGTTTCTCTTTCGTAATCATACCGCCCCCTTTCTCCTTCTTGGTTTCGTCAGGATACCGGTAATCGGCGTTACTCAATACGCAGGAAGCTCTATTATGAAATCTGCCCCTTCTCCGGGCTTGCTCTCAACCCATATCCTGCCGTTATGTTCGCTAATTATACCATGACATATACTCAGACCGAGTCCGGTGCCTTTTCCTACCTCCTTGGTGGTGAAAAAGGGATCGAAAAGGTGCTCTGTATTCTCCTCCGGGATACCGGGACCGTCATCACTGAAAGAAATACGGACGAAGTCTCCTCTCTCTTCGGTTTCGATTGTTAGCGTGCCCTTTCCGTGAGCTTCGAGCATAAAGAACTCGGCGTTAATTATTATATTCAGAAACACCTGCCTGAGCTGGAATTCGTCTCCAAGTACATTCGGTAGTTCCGGCGCCAGGTGCATAGTCGTCTGGATATTTTTCAATTTCTGCTCGTGGCTGCGCAATTCCATTGTTTTTTCAATGGTTACATTAATGTTTACAAGAGATTTATCTTCAGGCTGCCCTCTGGCGAAGGTAAGCAGATTATCCACGATTTTAGAAGCGCGCTCGGCTTCTTTGCTGATTGTGTGCATATCTTCCTTTACATCGGCGGGCAGCTCTCTTCTGAGTACAAGTTCCGAATAACCGATTACGCTCGAGAGAGGATTATTCAGCTCGTGGGCGATACCCGAAGTCAATTCACCAATTGATGACAGTCTGTCCTGGGCAATCAACTGCGCCTGCATCTTTTTTCGCTCCGTAATATCACGGAATATAGCAAGCCATCCCACTGTCTCCCCGTCCTCCTCCTTCATCGGGATGGTTTCCAGTTCGAATATACGCTCTTCTCTCGTAACATCTAAAGGCAGTTCCGTGATACCGAACCTTTTTTGTGATAATTGCTCCAGCACCGGCGAAAGTAAAGAAAATTCACCTGCATCTTTACCTATCACTTCTCTGTCATTCGCGGCACCCAGGAGCTGCAGCACCGCCGGATTTGCCTCCAGTATGTGATTATTTATATCGAAGACGAGTATACCGTCATGTAACTGCTGGATAAGAAATCTGCGGGCAAAAGGAATCGACCTGAAAATCTGAAAACGGAGGAGACCCAGAGCTATAATCAGTCCTGAAACGGCGAACATCACCGGCGTCAGGTCTTTATGCGGTATGGGTAAAATATTCATGACAAAGTGAATATTCCATATCAGGGGCAGGCTGACAGCCATAACAAGAGAGATTGCCTGCCTGGAATATATGGATGTCCCCACAAACAGCCGTCGTACAAGAAACACTGCTCCCGTGAGAATGAGTATATAGTTGTATGAAACAGCTACCCAGAAAAACCAGCCGTATGTTTTGGCGGTCACCGTGAATGCCCCGGACGTGGTGAGGTACTCATCGTACCACATTAGGTGGTGCAGGCTGTTCGTCCAGATTAGTACCGTGGTAATCAGGGGGACGACGCAAAAAGGAACGATTTTCCATCCGATTAACAGCTTTCTTCCGCTTGTGTAATTAAGAGCGAATACGAACCACGCTACCGGAACACTCATCGAGCCCAGATACCCGATATTACAGAAGAAAAGCTGCCTGTCCAGGGTAATGCTGTTGGCTTCAAGCAGGAAACCGAGTGTCCATACGAACGTTCCTATCGCCAGCGCTACCATCGCTTTCGCCCCGTTTGCGCGGCGGTGTCTCCATGAGAGCGCCACCACGAACAGAGACACTACCAGCGAAAATATCATCGCCGACTGGTAAAAAATGTAGAAAGGATCGTTCATTTCCCATCCTCCGGACTATGTTGGGAGGTATTATAACTCAGGACGAAGGTCTACCGCCAGCCAATACTATAATAAATATTATGAAAATAACAATATCTTAACCTCTTGACTTCACATTAATATATACACTGAGGCCCGTCCCGACGTTGACAAGTTACTCCTCAGAGAATTAAACTTCGTTCTACGGAAAGAATTAGAAGGAGAAAGGAAATGGCAGAAAAATACAAATGCCTTAACCCCGCCGGTATCCAGATGCCGGTAGCTCAATCGCCGCTGGCACCGAGGCTCGATACAATCGACGGTAAGACTATCCACCTGAGTGTCTGTGGCGAACAGGATATCTGGTACCCTCTGGAGAAAAAGCTGAAGGCTGACTATCCCAACGTCAACTGGATTGTAAAGAAAGGGTATACCCCAAATCCCCTCCCGGTTTCAGAAGAGGAAAAGAAAACTCTCGATGCCGTGATACTCGGGGTCTGCTGGTGACATGGCGCCGTAGAAAGGCAGGTGCCTTTCCTGGCAGGTTTTGAGAAAGAAGGCATACCGACGGTCCTTCTCGGCTACACGGAAGAGACCGGGAAAGTCAAGAATGATGCGGTATTACGCGGTATTCCCCAACTTCGATATATTGAAGCTTCACGCAATTCGCTTGGCGGGGTAACCGAAGCTGAACTGGTTCTACCGAAGCTGCTTGATGCACTGACCCATCCTCTGAACGACGAAGAAAAAGAAGGCGGTCGCTGGGCGCCCACCGAACCGAGAATACTTTTTGAAGGCACCCTTGAAGAAGCCGAGGAATTCTACAACCAGTATGAGCTTATTCCCGGATTAAACAATACTCCATTCTCCAGGTACACGGACGGTCTGCCGGTAGTTATCCCTACCGAGGAACGGGTGGAAGCGATGCTTAAAGGTACCAGCCATAGACCGGATGAAATCATAGCCTACCAGCGTGATATGGAACCGCAGGGACCGATGGGAATGGGTATACCCAGAAAGAAAGGTGATGCTGTCAGGTTCCAGCCAATGGACCGGATGGGTACCGTGGAACAGGCTGCCGTCAACGCGGTAATGGCAGGATGCAAGCCGGAACATTTACCCATAGCGCTGGCTATTGCGGAATCCGGCACCTGGGGCGGTCGGGGCAATGGCGGTGCATACATCGTCAGCGGTCCCATTTATAAAGAAATTGGAATGAATGTATCTTACGGACGGTTCGGTCCCTTTAATCCGCCTAACAAGACCATCGGTCGTGTCGGCAGTCTCTTTTTACGCAACCTGGGCGGCTTCGTGGACAGCATAACCGCTATTTCCGTAACGGCAACTTATAACAACCCCATCACCAACGGCGGCTTTATCTTCGCCGAATATGCCGAAGGACTGCCGGAAGGCTGGAAAGGCCTGAATGAGGAATTGGGTTTCGGTAAAGACGAAAATATCATTATGACCTGCATGCCCGGAGCCTGGGGAATCGGCAAGTCTCATATGCCGGGTGTATACCGCTCGCTCCAGAGGACCGGTCACGGCGCCATAGCCAGGTTCCTCGGTGTTAAAGGTATCCCCGGACCGCATAACTATCTGGAATACCTCGCCAAAGACATCTGGATTGACAGAGAGGGCGGTTTTACCCTGATACTTGTTCCCCAGATGGCTCAGGACCTCTATGATTACGGTTTCAAGACCAAACAGGAGATATACGAGTGGCTGTGGAAGAGGAGCTTCGAACCCCTCAGCGAGTACCGTCTCCGCGGTGTCGCCGATTTAACCACCAACGGCTGGATGGGGATAGAAAAGACCTCCGGCAAGCCCTGGAAAGAACTTACTGAAGACTATATGGTACCGGCGGGAGGTGACGACCCCTTCAGGAGTTACTGTATAATCGTCTGTGACGGTATGGAAACGGCCTGCGACAGGTTTACCGGCGGTCACGGTCAGGCATACAGCGTAGACGCCTGGAAATAGCCTCCTGCCGCTGGCAGGCTGAATAAACAGGTTCAAACCTTATAAAGGAGCACCATAAGGTGCTCCTTTATTATCTCGATAATAACTGAAGTAAATAAAATCCGTTTAGCGTATTATCTCGCAGACCTCGCTTACCGGTTTCCTGTCTCTTGTGGGAGACTCGGTCGGGTAGCCGACGGGTATCAGGGCTATAATATCCATATCTTCAGGTGTTTTCAGGATTTTTTCCACTTCTCCCTTGCACTGCGGCAGCGGACCGGTCATCCATACGGCGCCGAGTCCCATCTGGTGCAGCGCCAGCAGCAGGTAAGCGATTGCTGCCGATACCGATTGAATCCTTGAATCGATAGTGTTATTCCATTCAAGCATCTTGGCTGCCCTGGCATCGGTGGCTGCCCGTGTTGCTATCGCCTCGTTCCTTGGATTGGTGGTCCGGCTTGTCCCGACGGCTATTACAGCCGGGGCCGCGCTCATTGGCATACGCGGTGCCGGTGGTGGTGAGCCCGGCGGTGGCGCCGGAGGCATTGCCTGCGCCATTTCTGGCCAGGATGACATGTAGCTCATCCCCTCCTGTGCGGCATCGGCAATGGCTTTGATGGTGTCTTTGTTCAGAATAACGTAAAAACGCCAGTTCTGCTGGTTGGCTCCGTTCGGCGCCCAGGTACCCAGTTCGATTGCGTCGAGCAGCACCTGCTCCGGTACGGGTTTGTCCTCCCAGTTTCGAATCGAGCGGCGTGACTTTACCAGTGCCGCAAAATCTCCTGTCTCCATTGGCTGCTTCCTCCTTCTACCTGATTAGTGTAATAATAACATACGCCGGTATTGACTTTACACAAACAGGAGGACTAGAATTCTTAAATGCCATAAATGAGCATGCAGGTCCTTTGTCAGAGCCAGCGGATTGGCTGTAGCATAATCTCAGGAAGGATGTAACGAATGGAAGAACAGTGGGCAAAACTCAGTCCGGAAGAAAAGAGAGAAGAGAGATTTAAACGTTGGCTCGCTCCACCCTCTGTGGATTTTGTCAGTCCGGAAGCTGAGAAAGCCTATCATGAAAGATTAAAGAGAATAACTGATGCCTACAGAATGAAAGAACCGGACAGGGTACCGGTTTCGCTGCCGGTGGGTAATTTCCCTGCCTATTATGCCGGGACCAGTCTCAAAACAGTGATGTACGACTACGAAGAACTCTACAGGGCATGGAGGAAATTCCTGGACGAATTTGAAATGGACTCATATACGGCTCCGGGTCTGGTACTCCCCGGCAGAGTCTACGATATGCTCGACTATCGGGCCTATCACTGGCCGGGTCACGGTCTGCCAGATGATGCTACCGGACACCAGTTTGTCGAAGACGAGTATATGATGGCAGACGAGTATGACAGCCTGATAAAGAACCCTTCTGATTTCTGGATGAGAACTTATATGCCGAGAATACTCGGACTGTTCGAGCCGTTTAAAAACCTGCAGTCTCTGACTGATATCTGGGAAATACCGGCCAACTATTTCATGCCGTTTGCGGGTCCCGATTTGCAGAAAACGCTTCGGACATTGATGGATATCGGGACGGAGCTTGGTAAATGGACGAGTGTTATTGCCCGGTGTGCCGGTGAAGCCATGGCAGCCGGAGTCCCGGGCTCGATGAGAGGTACTCTGGCTAAAGCGCCTTTCGATACTATAGGTGATACCTTGAGAGGTACCCGCGGCATAATGCTGGACATGTATCGTCAACCGGAAAAGCTTCTGGAAGCTATAGATGTTATAGCGGACCTCTCTATTAAGTCGACCATATCCGCGGTTAACAGGTCCGGCGGTTCGATGGTAATGTTCGTGCTGCACAAAGGCGCCGATGGTTTTCTGTCAAGCGAACAGTTCGATAAGTTCTACTGGCCTTCCTTGCGGAAATTCATGCTTGCTCTGATTGACGAGGGAATAATACCGCAACTTTTTGCCGAGGGCAGCTATATGGACCGCATTGAAAGGTGCAACGAGTTCTCCGGAGGAGCCGTCAGCTGGTTATTCGATAAAACGGATATGGCTTACGCCAAGAAAGTCCTCGGAGACAAATGCTGTATCTCCGGTAATGTGCCCACGTCGCTGATGACAACCGGCACGCCTGAAGAAGTCGGGGAATACTGCAGGAACCTGATTGAAGTGTGTGCTCCCGGAGGCGGCTACATACTTGCAGGAGGGGCCAGTATAGACACGGGCAGACCGGAAAACCTGCGTGCCATGATGAAAGCTGCTAAAGAATACGGTGTATATTAATAAAAGTATTTGTTAAATAAAAAAGGCTATCTTGAAACAAGATAGCCTTTTGCTTGTACGTCTTTGCTTTTTTAACCCTGCTCTGCTTGTTCCGCCTTTTCGAGTTCTGTTTTCAGTTCATCACTTTTCTTTTTCGCTATCTCCCGGAGTTTATCCAGTGAAAGGCTGTACTTGCCCAGACCGCCTCTCAGTCTCGGGTCTATTAAGTCCCTCAGGGCGTCGGCCAGCATGTTGAATGCAAACACAACCAGGGAAAGCGCTACCCCGGGCCATAGCATCATCCACGGAGCTTTGGTCATGTATTCGCGTCCTGAGCCGCTGAGCATACCTCCCCAGCTGGGATACGGAGGCGGGATACCCATACCCAGGAAGCTGAGAGTCGATTCCGCCAGAATCACCATACCCATTCCGGTAGCAACGCTGATAATCACGACCGACATAATATTGGGTATTACGTGACGCACGACTATTCTCCAGCCGGGAACGCCGATAGCTCTCGCCGCCTCGAAATATACTTCTTCCCTTATGCGTATAACGGCGCTTCTTATCACTCTCGTCTGGGATATACCTCCGCTTACACCCAGAACGGCTACCACCTGCCATATACCCGCTCCTAGAACAGCCATAACGGTTAAATAAAGAGCTAACGCCGGAAAGCATATCCAGGCGTCCACAAAACGCTGTAATATCATGTCATACTTGCCGCCGAAGTACCCCGAAGGAACGGCAATGAGCAGTTTAACAACCACACTGATAGCC
>CAZIYN010000089.1:0-8569 GCA_964543495.1 uncultured Dehalococcoidales bacterium
TCGTAGGGGTCATCCACCGAGTCCGTAACCAGCAGATTTTCCGGGGAGAGGATTAACGGTTCGATGACCGGCACCGGTTCGTCCTCCAATACCATCGGGTCCACGGTAAAGAAGTCGGGAGGCGGATAGTTCGAATCCGGGTGAGTCCATAGTCATACTCCGCTACCGGTGATTTTTGCTCCGAGCACCTTTTCTATGTGTTCGAGAGCAAAACGGTGGGCATCTTCATCCGGAGATGAAACACAATCAGCGGGGACTTCTACTTCGTAATCGCGGTTTCTGGCATCGGCTACCGTGTGCATAACACAGATATTAGTAAGTACGCCGCATACAATCAGTTTATCCGGCTTTAGTTCTTTAAGTTTACTTTCAAGGGCCGTACCGAAGAACCCGCTGTACCGTTTCTTAGGAATTATCTCACCCTGATAACCGGCCAGCTCCGGTACAACTTCGGTCTGGACCGTTCCCTCGATACAGTGCGGTGGAAACATCTTAAACTCGAGGTCGTCTGGAGTATGATTATCACAGATGAA
Organism: uncultured Dehalococcoidales bacterium; assembly: GCA_964543495.1. GTDB lineage: Bacteria > Chloroflexota > Dehalococcoidia > Dehalococcoidales > UBA2162 > CAYVOV01. Next base: position 534 of record CAZIYN010000089.1, read on the forward strand.
GTATACTTCTACCCCCTCTGCTATTTCTCTGTCCAGGAGTTTCCTGATATTCGGAATAATGTTGCGACATTTTTCTCCGATATACAGCGGGTATCCATCTTCGAGAAACCCTCGCAGCATATCTACAACCAGGACAGCGCTAGCCATAATCCGACCTCTTTTTCTACTGGATGATTACCCGTTTTTTTCCGCCCTGACCGATTACTTCGCCGACGTTGTATGCCTCGGGCAACGATTTCATCAGCTCATCCGCATCTCCGGGGGCGCATACCAGTACCATACCGATACCCATGTTAAAGACCCGGTACATTTCCTGCCTAGTTACTTCTCCCCTGTGCTCAATAAGCTGGAATATCGGAGGAATCATCCATTTACCGGGATAAAACCTTGCGGTCAGTCCCTCAGGGAGTATGCGTGGTACGTTATCAAGGAGCCCTCCGCCTGTAATATGTGCGATTCCTTTTATAAGGAGAGTTACCCCTTTTACCTGATTATAGTAGCATCTATGCGGCTCAAGGAGCTCTTCGCCAAGCGTCCTTCCCAGTTCCGGATAGTGTACCTCGAGTTTGTCTTTGGAATCGCCGAAAATTTTACGCACCAGTGTATACCCGTTTGTGTGAAGACCGCTCGAAGGCAAGCCTATCAGAATATCTCCTTCGGATATTTTAGAGCCGTCTATGATTTTGTTCCTGTCCACTACTCCGATTACAAAACCGGCGAGATCATAGTCGGCCCCGCTGTATACATCCCGCATTTCAGCTATCTCTCCACCTATAAGAGCGCAGCCGATATCCCGGCAGGCATTCGTAAGACCCGTGACGATAGCTTCAAGTGTCCCGGGTACTACTTTACCGATTCCGATATAATCGAGGAAGAAAAGAGGTTTACAGCCGCAGGTGATTATATCGTTCACGCAATGGTTTACTATGTCCGCTCCAACCGTATCATGCTTGTTAAGCGAAACGGCAAGTTTTATCTTGGTTCCGACGGAATCGGTGCTCGAAACGAGGACGGGGTTTTCGTAACCTTTAAACTCATACAGACCACTGAACGGACCAACACCGCTTACCACCTCCGGTCCATGGGTAGAACGGACCATTTTCCCTATTTCAGATATCACACCGGTCTTTTTGTCTATATCAACCCCGGCCTGAGCATACTTGCTTTGAGCCTGCTCGGTTCCCAACGGACACCTCCTTATTTATCGACGACTACCATTTCACCGCCGCAATTAATATAGTCCTTGCAAGGGTATATCCCTCTCGGTTCAAGACCTCTGGACCGGACGGAAGACATCCAGGCTTCAGCCCCGGCTACAATCTGCTCGATTTCCGAGTCTTCTTTGATTTCTCTTCCGCAACGGTCGCATATAAGCTTCGGCATGTTATTCCTTCATTAATGATTTTTGGTTATTTACCGTATTTTCCCACGAAGCGCTTTACCCTTGAAAGAGCTTCTTTTATATCAGATAGAGACGTAGCATAACAGCAGCGGACATAACCCTCGCCCATATCGCCGAATGCATTGCCCGGGACTACGGCCACTTTCTCTTCCGTTAAGAGTTTATTGGCGAACTCTTCCGATGTCATTCCCGTCTCCCGTACCGAGGGGAAAGCGTAAAATGCCCCTTTAGGTTCGAAACAAGACATACCTATATCACGGAAACCTTTCACGATTACCATCCTGCGCCGGTTATAATCATCCACCATTTCTTTAACGCTGTCCTCACCTGACCTCAGGGCTTCAATAGCTGCTACCTGCCCCATAGTCGGAGCGCACATCATGGTATACTGGTGAATCTTTGTCATGGCGGCGATTATCTCAGCGGGTGCAGCCGCGTAACCTATTCTCCATCCGGTCATAGCGTAAGCCTTTGAGAACCCGCCCAGGAGTATAGTATATTCTTTCATTCCGGGAAGTGCCGCTGTGCAGGTATGCTTTACTCCGTATACCAGTCTCGAATATATCTCATCCGATATAACCAGCAGTCCTTTTTCCCGGGCTAATTCCGCTAACTGTGATAATTTGTCTTTTCCCAGTACGGCACCGGTTGGATTTGCAGGGTAGCCGATAAGTATTCCCCTTGTTTTTTCGTTTACCTTCTCTTCCACATCGGCAGGATTGAGCTCAAAACTGCTGCTTTCATAAGTGGGGACTTTTACCGGACTGCCACCCGCCATAACCACGCAGGAATCATATGCCACATAATGAGGGTCGGGCATGATAATTTCGTCACCGGGATCGAGAACTGCTCTCATAGCCAGGTCCAGCGCCTCGCTGACACCAACGGTAATTAGTATTTCGGTGTCAGGATTATATTCGACCTCGTACTCTTTAGCCAAATACCTTGATATTTCCCGGCGCAGTTCGGGAATGCCCATATTCGAGGTGTACATTGTCTGGCCATTTTCAAGCGATTCTATAGCCGTATCGATTATCGGTCGTGGAGTTACGTAATCCGGCTCTCCGACACCGAGTGAAATTACTCCGTCCACTGAATTCAGGAGGTCGAAAAACTTCCGTATTCCGGAGGGAGATAAACGGTTGGTCCGTTCGGATATTTTATGGATACCGTCTTTATTATTTTGATTCGTCATATTCCTGTTTGATTTATTATAGCAGAGTCTCCTTTATCTGTTACACCGCGTCTTCATAAAAAGCGTCCGAATCATCGTTAACACGCTTCCATCGAAGCCACATCACGAAACCTGTTATGACCACAGCGATGACGGCCACGTATATTTCAATGTGTATGGTGGTGAACAGACCGCTTCGTACGAACAGGACGCCATAATTGGCTAATGAGTGCAGGAAAGCAGCCAGAAGATAGAACTGCCAGCCTCTACCTTTTGCCAGCCCGTATCCGGCAAGTGCCGACACGCCTACATGAAGAGCAATAGAGAAGAAGCGCTCCCAGAATCCTGCCAGCATCACCAGTCCGCCGCTTTCTACCATTTCCCAGGTAAATCCGGCTGTGAGAATCTGGTTATGCGCCCAGACAGCCTCAAAAACACCGAGTCCCAGCCCGGCTACGGCCCCGATTAAAAGTCCTGTCCTGGGACTTATGTCCCTGTCATGCTTCCACCAGTAAATGACTATCGGGACCATTTTTGCTCCTTCCTGGACAAGTCCGCTGAGAAGGATTTGAGGTATCCCGATGAGTAATAGCCAGTCAATAACGACTTCCTGGTTCCAGAAGTAGTTTATAGCCTGCCCTGTCCAGAGTTGAAGAGGGAGTTGGACGAAGGCGACGGCCACCCAGCTTAAAAACGCGCCGCTGACAAAAATGTACCATGCCCAAGGCTTTTTAAATATCGGAGTCCAGTAAGCCGTAAACCAGATGGCTCCAAAAAGTAAAGCCAGTCCTGTTCCGACTATCAACTGGTACCACAGTATGCCGGGAAAGTAAAAACCGGATATCAGGAAACTAATCATATAGTCAAGCATATCGCCCTCCCGGGAATTATTTCCCTATTACAAGAATCCTCGAACACTCTTTATCTTCCCAGTATCCTGAAACGTGTCTGGATATCTTATATCCCCATTTTTCAATCTTTTCAACTCCATCACGGCGGGAGTTAACAGGTATACTGCCATACAACGCAATAAGAAGTTCCCCTTTCTCCGAAAGATATTTATCAAGTATCCTTTCGATATACTGCTTCTGTAGATTATCGGGAACATATACCAGTTCGGTCCTTACGTAATCGTATCTCTCGGGCGGGTCCCAGTACCAGGCATTGCCGGTATACAGATTATCGCTATATTCCGGCAGTCTGTCTTTTGCCAGTTGAATAAGTTCTTCGGATAAGTCCAGTCCGTACGGGACGATTTCAATATCTCTTTCCTTCACCCATCTTACGGTACATTCCAGAAGATATCCGTTAGCACAGCCGATATCCAGAAAGGAACCCGATTTCTCTATACAATCGGCCACGGACTTCCTGCAAGCAGTCCACCTCTCTTCCGGTCCGGACTTGCCCGACTGTTCCCACGGTTCTTCACGCAGCAGATATGTATCAAAAATCTCTCGCTTCTGTTTTTCGAACCATTTAGACAGCTCTTTATCATCCATAATCAGATTGTATCCCAACCTTCAGGCAATTCTGGTATCTCCCACGAAGGATCGGGCTGCCAGTACTCCCAGCCGTTGAAAGGAGATTTACCCGATAGCAGCCATTTAACAGCCTTTTCGCCATCGGCATAGAGAGACTTCGCTTTTTCTGGAGACACAACCCCCGCATTAACTGCTTCCTCGAGTTCATCTTCATCCTCCCATCGCCACTCTGCCAAGTTGGGACTGACAAGTACGTCCAGGAAAAGGTCGGTGCAATCATAACCCAGTTTCGTTCTCTGAAACGGTTCCTCAAGATTTATGTACCAGATATTGTGGCTGTTATCGCTTGCGTTCCAGAAAATAATAATGGAATACCTCGCCTGCGGTATCTTTAACCTGAGACTGCTGTACCTGTCGGTTATCAGGTCATCGAGAATCCAGTTTGAATGGATGAAGTCATCTATTGTTAAAGGAGCACCATCCTGTGACCTGCATAACTTACCGATTGTGTTCGGAGGACTGTATAAAGCCGTAAATTCGGGTGTGTCCTGCACGACGATTAACGGTATTGCTCTCTTAATTTTCCTATTCCATATTTCACGGAATACTATCGTCTGTCCCTGTTTAAAGGGAGGCAGTTTATCCATTTTTATATTTCCGGCTTCTTTTTATGCCAGTCGGTTACCTGCTGATAGGCATCGGCAATTCTGAACAGGGTCTCCTCGGAGAAAGGTTTGCCTATAATCTGCATGCCTATCGGAAGCCCGTTTCCGAATCCGGCGGGAATGGATATCGCCGGGACTCCGGCGATATTAATCGGTAGAGTGCAGACATCGCTCAGGTACATCTGCACCGGGTCGTCCGTCTTCTCACCGATTTTAAAGGGGACCGTGGGTGAGGTAGGCGTAACAATAGCATCGCATTTTTCGAACACTGCATCGAACTCGCGTCTTATCAATGTCCTGACTTTCTGTGCTTTCAGGTAATAAGCATCGTAGTAACCGGCAGAGAGCGCGTAGGTCCCCAGCATGATGCGTCTTTTAACCTCGGGACCGAACCCGTATTGACGCGTCTTCTCCATGGCTTCCCACATATTTTCCGTATCTTTGTATGAATACCCGTACTTTACTCCGTCGTAACGGGCAAGGTTCGCCGAGGCCTCGGAGGGAGCGATTATATAGTAGACGGCGAGAGCATATCCGGTACTCGGCAGTGATACTTCCTCAATCTCCGCACCGAGTTCCTCAAGTTTTTTAACGGCTTCCTTCAGTACCGTATCGACCTCCGGCTGCATCCCTTCCACGAAGTACTCCTTCGGAATTCCGATATGAAGTCCCTTAATTTCACCCGTAAGACATTTTGTGTAGTCGGGGACGGGCTCGGAAATGGAAGTCGAATCACTGCTGTCATATCCGGCTATAGCATTCATTACCAGAGCGCAATCGCGGACGTCTTTCGTCAGGGGACCAATCTGGTCGAGCGAGCTTGCGAAGGCCACCAGACCGTACCGGCTTACCCTTCCGTAAGTAGGTTTCAGGCCTACCACATTGCAGAAACCGGCTGGCTGCCGGATACTGCCGCCCGTATCGGAACCGAGAGCGTATATAGTTTCACCGGCTGCTACCGAAGCAGCCGAACCGCCGCTGGAACCGCCCGGCACCCGTTCCAGGTCCCACGGATTGTGAGTGGTGGAAAGGGCGGAATTCTCGGTAGACGAACCCATTGCGAATTCATCCATATTGGCTTTACCTACGACGACGGCCCCGCAGGCGTTCAGCTTCTCTACTACCGTGGCGTTATAAGGAGGAATAAAATTTTCAAGCATACGAGACGCACAGGTAGTAAGTACGCCCCTGGTGCACATATTGTCCTTGATAATCGCCGGGATTCCCAGCAGGGTATTATCTCCACCACTGGCATATACTCTGTCGGCCTGCTCGGCCTGTTCTATAGCTGTTTCCCCGGTAACGGTGACGATTGCCTTGACCTTCGGCTCCAGCTTTATTATTGCGTCCAGACATGCCCTGGTAAGTTCCACGGAAGAGACTTCCTTCTTTACCAGCAGCTCATGCGCTTCGTGAATTGTCAAATGGTTAAGATTATCGGTCAATATCATCCTCCTCTTCTTCACAGGAACACTCTTTCCAGGTCTCCCATCCTTCCCTGAACAGGAACACCACTATTATAATTCCAACTATCGGGTCCGCCTGCCAGAAACCGAACAGGTAATTCATACCCAGCCCGATAAGCAGAGCGGCGGATAAATAAGCACAGGCAATCGTCTCCTTGGAATCGGCAACAAGAGCCAGACTGCCCATCTGTTTTCCTGTTTTATACTTCTGCCAGGCAAGAAACGGCATCACAATCAGTGAGACAATAGCGATAATTATTCCCGGTAGTGAAGTGTCCGGCATTTCAGCAGTTACCAGTTTTTGTACGGATTCGAACAGCACATATCCTCCCAGTATGAAGAATGTTACGGCAACAAACCTCGTCGCTCTTCTCTCAATTTTCTCTTCTTCTTCAGGCGATATTTTACCGTGCTGTCTCAAGCACCAGATAAGTACCATACTGGAAAGCGATTCAACCACGCTGTCCAGTCCGAACCCGATAAGTGCGATGCTGCCGGCGATACTTCCGAAAACGATGGACAACACCGCTTCCAGAATGTTATAGGCAACATTAAAATATTCAAGGAACAGGCCTTTTTTAGATAACCTTGCTTTTTCCGTTACTTCTATCATTTATTATTATTCTAGAACAGGATTGACCTTGAAAAATCCGTCTTCCCGCTGAGGAGCATTGTCAAGAATTTCACCAGGTGGATACGAGTCTGCCGTTTCGTCTTCGGAAGTTACATTCTGAAGAGCTATCGACTGCGCTGTGGGAGGAACATCCGTTGTATCGACCTGCTGCAGCACCTCGAAGTTTTTTAGTATATTTGATAGCTGTTCTCTGAGTTTATCGACTTCTTCATCGTTCAGTCCCAGCCTCGCCAGCAGGGCGATATGCAGCACTTCTTCACGGCTTAATTTCATAATACGCCTCCGGGAACATATTAAAGGGATACGCTTGAATTATATCACCCGTATTTCTGTATTCGCAATATGACTATCCTGTTATAATGTATGGGTAAAGATGATGACAGGAAGACTGATAATCGCCATAGTCAGTACGATTCTGGAAGAAGCCGCCATAGCATTCGGCGTTTTCTGGGGCCTGCCCAAACTCGGAGTCGAGCTTCCTCAGTGGAGCCTTGTTTCGATTGCGGTACCTCTTATGCTTGTCTGGCTATTTTATTCGATATTTACCTTCAGGAAAGGCACGGTAGCTCTGAAGACGGCACAACTTATCGGTATGCAGAATATGGTAGGGACAGAAGGCGTGGTCGTCAACGCATTGACTCCGGAAGGACTCGTCAGGATAAAAGGAGAGCTCTGGGTAGCCCAGAGTTTGGACGGTGAACTGGAACCGGGTACCGAAGTCACCGTAACCAGCCAGGAGCGCTTAAAAGTAATAGTAAAACGCAAGAGGCCTGATTAGTTTAAAGCGTTTCTACTTGTTCACCCCGCTTATATACGTATGAGACCACCACCAGTACTATTCCGACGATAAGAAGGACCAGACTGAATATTTCAACGGGGTTCAGGATATTTTCAGCCAGCTGGTAGACATAGTCCTCGAAGAATGACGGCATCATTTCGGGAAGGTTTATCTTTCCTACGGATAACAGCCTTGCTACCCAGATTCCTGCATACTGGATTGCACCGTATGTAATCAGAGGTACGCCGAGGCGACGCGTAATCTTCCTTATATCACGCAGAATAACGATTATTAATACCACAAGGACAGCCATAAACACGATTAGCAGCGTGTATGCTGTCTGGAACAGACTTACGTATTCGCTTGCTTCTTTCATAGCTGTTTCTGCCTGAGTTAAAGCTTCGTTAACGCTTCTGTGTATTTCACTGCTTATGAT
>CAZIYN010000090.1:0-8515 GCA_964543495.1 uncultured Dehalococcoidales bacterium
GACCGGGGAGAATGTATTCCAACCAGTTGTGTGGTCCGGGAATGCCTTTAACACCCAGACGTCTTGCCATACCCCCGTGACCGCTTTTCTGTAGAGCTCTATATCCGCCCGGTCTAAATCCCTGGTGCTGCATGCCCTGTGCATTCATAATCATTACAATATTCTCGTCTTTTTCAAAACCGAACTCTTCATTCAGGCCTTTCCAGCCGGGAGGCAACCTGTCTGCGTTCTCGGCAAAGCAGGTTCCGCCGTTGGCAAAGGGGCTGTTAAGACTGGCCATTCGGTTTATTCCGGGGATGGCGCCGCCGAGGTTGCGTGCCATAATCTGAAAACTGCGTCCAATTGTTGAATTGGCAGGATTCCCGGGTCCTAACATGCCGTAGCCGACATTCATCTTTAACTCTTTAACAATCGGTCCGCTGACGCACACGGCCTGGCCCAGGTTGTGAGTGGTACTGATATTACATCCCGATTCGGCAATCGCCAGTACCACGGGCAGGTATTCTGGCTTGCAGCCCGCCATGACGGCATTAACCGCCACCTTCTCCACCGTAGCCGTCCTGTTCATGGGATTGAACAGCACCGGAGTACCTTTCTCTCTCTTTGAGGGCTTCCAATTGCTTCTGCCCTGTGTGGCAGCTTCGGCACTCATAGAGCCACTGCTGGGCATCCTGTCCCATCTATCAGACTGGAGAGCTATTATTTCATCCGGTTTGTGACTGGTGCCCTTTAACATTTCCCGCACCCGCTCTTCGGTAGGAACGGTAACAGGAAATCCGTCACCGTATACGGCTATGGGAGCATTGGTCGGCCAGGGAATATCCTCTGTCTGTGTATAAAACTCTTCGGCCTCCTCCAGGCTCCCTTCGAAAAGTATTCTCGGAGCTGTCTGTATATAGTTACCTCCCTCTTGCTCCTCTTCGGTCAGAGGACGGGTGAGGGCATCCATCATAGGTTCTATGAAGTTGTCGACGTCTTCAGGTCCGGGCAATGTGCGTGATGCGTGTATAACTCTAACGTGCGGGATGCCGACTTCCAACCCCGTCTGTCTGACCATTTCAATCTGGTCTTCCAGGTCAACCAGTACCGTCGGTATGCCGGCTTTTTCCAGTTTCGCCAGGTAAGGCAACTGCCTCCAAACGGTCCCGCTTCACCAGCATACAGCCTGTATCAGGGCATCGGCCGTTTTCATTTCCTCTTCTGACAATGGAACCGGAGGAACATCATACGTATGCTTTCTCTTCCAGTTAATATTCGGGTAATTTTCATACAGCTGCTTTTCCAGAGGTATGGTAATATCCGGCTCGCCCGTGATACTTATATAGATTTCTTTATTGTCCAGAGTATCGAGCCTCGGGGCCAGGGGGAATGTTTTTACCGGAAGCTGAATTCCAACCGGGTTCAAACATTTATAAGTCTTTTCTTTCTCTGCCATTTATATATTCTCTCCCTATTAATCTTGTTTTCATATATCCCGGTAATCAGGAACGGGTACCTTGGAAAAGACTCGGGCGGAATTCGCCGAGCTGCACGTCACCGGTAATTTTATCTCCGTCAATATTAGCCCTTATTTTAAGCTCTATCTGTCCCACCGGCGCTTCAATCATCATCGATATGAAGATATCATTATCGTCTACTTCACCGCCTCCAAAGGACTGGAAACCAAATAATCCGTCCATTGTCCCGCCGACTGATTTGCCTTCCGTTTTAAACGTAAATTCAATGTTTTCGGTACCCATAACCGTGGTTACGTCTACCTTATATGTACCGTCAATTCCCATAGGCATTTATCCTTTCCACATAATCTTACACGTTAAGGCAAAGTATATTTTTGCCTTTGCTCTTTGTCAAGGTGATTTCCTTCTATCTATCGACTCTTCATCTGCTTAACACCGGTAAGTCATATATGATATTATAGTATCCAACCTTATTACAGAAAGTGTATTATATATCGGCCCGTCAAACCTTTTCCTGCCTTTACTGTGGGTAAGTCATTGCAGTAGAATCAACAAACAAAACGGAGGTATCAGATGACCCAGCAGTCCGGAGGACAATATTCAGAGGAGATAAAGAAACTCAGAGAAGAAATCGAGAAAAAACATGGCAAGACTCCTGAAGAACTGTATGAGGAAAGAGAAAAGAGAATAAGGGATGCTATCAACCTCCAGGAACCTGACAGAGTCCCTACTTCCTTGCGCTTAACCTACTTCCCGGGGACTTACCTGGGAATACCGAAATCGGCAGCCTATTACGAACCTGAAAGGTGGAACAAAGCTGTAATCAAGACTATTCTCGACTTCGACCCCGACATGTCCCAGAGCTACGCAGGAATGGGCTCCGGTGAAGTCAGCGAAATACTTCAGCCGACACAGTCGAGATGGCCCGGTGGACCTCTTCCCGAGAATACCGCTCATCAGGCAATCGACGTCGAGACGATGATGGAAGACGAATACGAACTTTTACTCAAAGACCCGACCGATTTCTATATCCGCAAAATGCTTCCTCGGACATATGCAGCCCTGGCGCCATTAGCCAAACTGCCGCCGCTGGGTGAAAGGACGATGATGTTCGGGATGGCGACTCCCATGTTCGCCTCCGAAGAATTCAAGGCGATGGGCAGGGCACTGGTCGCCGCCGGTGAAGCACAGGAAAGATGGATGAAATCCGCGGGAACTCCTCTGGCAGTGATGATGAACCAGCTCAGCCTGGTCCCGAACGGCGTTATGGGAGGTGCCGGTGGCGCTCCGTTTGATGGTATATCGGACCGCTACCGGGGAATGCACGGCACTATGCTCGATATGTTCCGCCACCCGGATGAGTTACTTGCCGTTCTGGATAAAATGCTCCAGGAGCGCTTGAAAAATGCCGTACCTGCCGACCCCAATACGAGAGGTAATCCAAAGAGATTGTTTATAGCCCTGCATCGCGGCGCCGACGGATTTATGTCCGATGAACAGTTCAAGAAATTTTACTGGCCCGGACTGAAAGCGGCAATGATGAAGTCCATTGAACTCGGTTACATCCCGATGCCTTTCTGCGAAGGTAATTACGACGACCGAATCGAATATTTCCTTGAAATGCCGAAGGGCAAAGTGGTCGTCCACCTCGACCTTTCCGATATGTTCAGGGCAAAGGAAATCCTGAAAGACCACTGCTGCCTGATGGGTAACGTTCCCGCCAGCCTTCTGCAGATAGGCTCACCGAACGATGTCGAAGAGTACTGTAAAAAATTGATTGAAGTCTGCGGTAAAGACGGGGGGCTCATTATCACTCACGGCAGTTCTATCGATGAAGCCAAACCGGAATGCCTCCACGCAATGATTGAATCTGCAAAGAAATACAATCCCAAATAGTTCAATATTCACTGGAAAATCAAAGCCCCGACAGAAGTCGGGGCTTTCTCATTTCTAAGTTATTCTCGGTATCTACCTGTAAACGCCGTATTCTCTGACTGCTTCCATCATTGCCCGCAGGTTATCGATTTTTGCGTGACTGCCTACCGTTCCGGCCGCCAGTATATATCCACCACCCTTGCCGCATGTCTCGATAAGATTGCGGCAGTACTCCTTCACCTCAGCGGGGGTCCCGCCCACTATCAGACTGATAGGTACGTTCCCCTGGATACAGCACTTATCGCCGAGCACTTTTTTACACAATGCCATATCAGACCTGTCGAAATACCAGGTAACGAAACCTTTATCGAACTGGTTGACCGCCTCGAGACGGGTGTTGAAACCGCCTTCGGCAAATAGACGCTGGATGAGTCCTTCTTCTATCAAAGCATCCATAACCTTCTTCAGCGAAGGCCAGTAAAAAGTGTCGAACTGCTCCTGTGACATCCAGCCGTCGGCACCTTTATGGAGCGGGTATCCTGCCTGGACGGCCCTGTTTACACCGGGAGAATTCTTCGCCGTTTGGATTGTTAAATCAGCCACCACATCCAGTGCTTTAAGCAGCTTATCAGGGCAACGATACATATCCATTATAATCCCCGAAGTCCCCCTGAGAGTATCCCCAATGGTATCGAACGGGGCTTTACAGAAGACGCTTCCCATCATCGGAAACCCGTTGGCCAGGCTGATTCCCATGTATTTACCTGTCACCTGGAGCATTTTCTGGTATTCTTCTCCGGCCTGCAGCATTTTACCGAGCATTTCACGGGTATCAGGACTGGCAAGCGGATTAAGTATCTGTCCCAGATGAACATTTTCAGTGATATTGGTAAGCGGCTGGAGCCTGGTGAGAGGTGCGAACGAATCCAGGACACGGGGCAGGTATTTTCTAAGCCAGAAATCGGAAGGGTCCAGAATCAAATCATCGTATTCATCCGCCGTCATATATTCGCCTTCGATATACTGCCAACCGGAGGCATCTTCCGGAATTCCGTAGCCGGGCCAGGAATATATTTTGTAACCAAGAATTTCCAGTGCTTTCCCCGGAGTACCTGTGGGTGTGCCGAAGTACTCAAGTTCTTCGCCGTACTCTTCGTTGAATTTCATATAGGCTTCTATGACTTTTTCCTGGTTATAAAAAGAGTCATAGGAATTTAACCCGTACAGAGTCAGCGGCAACGTGCCGACAGGCAGGTTCACCGGGATTCTGTCAGGCTCCTCGACGTTCATAACATCGACTATTCTCCGGGCTCTTATCTGATACATTTTCTCAGCTTCCGGGCTGACGAATTTTCTGCCTTCCGTACTGAGAAAATTATCGAGCCTATATTTCCGTTTTTCTTCTTTGGTCATTTGTGCCCAGTTATCTGGCAGGACGGTATCGGCCTCCGCTCTCCGGTTGAACATAGATACTCTCTCCTTTACATAGTTGCTTTTTCAAACCGTGCAACCAGGTCGAAAAATGCCCGGGATAAACACGGTACGCATCATATATGACTTACTGATAATACCTGTTATGCGGGAAAGTATCAATAGGGGAAAATAATAAAGACAAGATGTACAGTCGATAGTGCTTATTTTATCAGTATCCGATAAAGGTCCGGCATATGCACCTGTAACCGGAAACTGCCGTATACGATTCTATAGATATTGCCTGATTTTCCGTTACCCGTCCAGCAGTTTGTCGAGAAGCGCTTCAAGGTCTTCTATCCCGAAAGGTTTTTCAAGCGTGGCATTAAATCCGTGTTTTTCCGGTTCCAGCATTACCGGGTCTGAAATGTAACCGCTGGAGACAACTGCTAATATTTCGGGTTTCATTTTACGCAGTTTTTTTATGGTATCCTCTCCGCCCAGTCCAGCACTGATACTGAGGTCCAGTATAACCACGTCAAACGGCTGTTCCTGCTCCAGAGCTTTCCTGAATAGCGAAATCGCCTCGTTTCCCGTAGATGCGAACTCTATATTATAGCCCAGGTCAGGAAGACTTTCTGAAACGGCCTTTTTAATCAACTCCGAATCATCCATCAGCAGTACTTTTCTATCGCCGAGAACACCCGCCTTTTCTTCATCAGGTATTTCGGATTCAGAATCTTGTTGGAGCACCATATCAAGGGTAACCCTCAGGTCTTCCACGCTGTATGGCTTGGTCATAATTCCGCTGAAACCGTGCTCCTCGTAATCGGCAATTACCAGGTCAGTGGAGTATCCGCTTGAGACAATCACCCTCGCCTCCGGGTCAATTTCGAGCAGCTTTTTTACCGCCTCCATTCCACCCATTCCTCCCGGGACCGTAAGGTCCATAATCACCGCATCAAACTGTTTTCCGGAATCTTTCGCCTCGGTGTAAAGGTTAATTGCCTCGGCACCATCCCTGGAGAACTCCACCTCGTACCCCGACTGAGGAAGCATCCTGCCGAGTGTCGTAATGATAATATCTTCATCATCCATTACCAGGATTTTGCCTTTCCCATAAACGGGTTTTTCCACAACCTCTTCTTTTGACTCCACCGGTTTCTCTGAAGCAGGCAGGTAGATACGGACGGTCGTTCCCTCATTTCGCCTGGACTCCACCGTGATATGTCCGCGATGTTTTTTAATAATGGAATAGCTGGTGGCAAGCCCGAGCCCGCTGCCTTTCTCCTTGGTGGTGAAATATGGTTCGAATATTTTTTTCAGGTTGGCTTTCGATATTCCGACTCCGTTGTCTTTAACAACGATTTCCACGTAATTCCCGGACGACAAAGGCAGAGCACCCTTTTCTCCGATTTCTATATTCGTGGCAACGATATCGATTATTCCTCCATCCGGCATTGCCTGCTGGGAGTTTATAACAAGGTTGGTAATAACCTGGCTTATCTGGCCCAAATCCGCTTCAACCGGTTGGAGGTCTTCAGGTAAAGTGAACCGGCAGGCGACATTCGACCCCCTCAATGCGAATCCAGCCGCTTCCTTCACCAGTTCATCGATATAGATTGCTTCCGTAACCGGAATACCACCGGTTGCAAAAGTCAGCAACTGCTGGGTAAGGTCTCTGGCTCTCAGAGATGCTTTCTCCGCTGCTTCAAGCCTCTCATATACATCCTTATCGGGCTTCATATACCTGATTGCCAGGCTGATATTTCCCAGGATTCCGGTGAGTATATTATTGAAATCATGAGCTATGCCGCCCGCAAGCGTGCCGATGGACTCGAGCCTTTCAACTTTCTGGTGTTCTTCTTCCACCTGTCTCCGCTCGGTTATGTCCATAGCCATTGCCAGGGCACCTGCATATTCGCCGTTTTCGTCTATTATCGAGTTTGTACTGAGCAGCGTCCATAACTCCGTGCCGTCCTTACGCCTGAACATGAAATCATGCTGCTCGGCGACACTCTGGCGGCGATTTTCAATATATCCTCTGGCAGTTTCCTTCCACTCGTCGTCCATGAAATCAAGGAATGATTTATCTGTCATTTCATCGACACCATAACCAAGCATCTCTGCCATCATACCGTTTACAAATGATGTTTTTGCCTCCGCATCGATAATCCAGATGCCCTCCCTGGCAGTTTCCACTATTTGCCTGTAACGCCGCTCGGTTTCCAGTCGCTCCCGCATTGCACGATTACGCTCGGTAATATCACGGACAAACACTGATATTTGCCCACCACCGATGTCAAGATAGTTCACACTTACCTCCACATCGATTGTCGTGCCGTCTTTGCATTTATGCCGGGTTTCAAAGCGGTCAGAACCTTTTTTCAGGATATGGCTGATACGCTTCTGAACATCTTCCTGAGTTTCAACCGCCTCGATATCGCTGATAAGCATACCCTGCAGTTCTTCACGGGTATAACCTATCATCTGACAGTAGGAATTATTCGCTTCAATTATCTTCCCTTCCAAATCAACCAGCCAGTAACCATCAAGGGCTGTTTTTAAAATCGTTTCATGTTGTATCTGTGCCTGTTTTTGTTCTGTGATATCCTGCACAATGGAAATAAGACAGGGTTCTTCATCTAAAACGATTTTGGACATTGAAAAATATACCGACCTGATTTCACCCGATTTTTTACGCAATTCTACATCGACAGCAGTAGCCTGACCATTCGCTTCTACCTGTCTGATTAGTTCATCCCTCTGTTCCACTTTATTCCATATATTTATCTTTAACGCAGTATTACCGATAATTTCTTCACGGTCATACCCCATTAACCGGCAGAAGTTTTCATTGACTTCAATAAACCTTCCCTCTTTTTGCGTGGTAATAGCCATCGTATTGGGAGAGGTATGAAATGCTTTGTTGAACATCTCCTCACTCTGGGTTAGTGCATCTTCAGCCCATCTGCGTTCAGTAACATCATTGGAGTTGCTTATAAATGCCACGACTTCATCGTCGTGCAATACAGGGCCTATTCTTACATCGAAATACCTTGTTTCGCCGTCGCTCATTCTGTACTCGGCACTATAGTAATCCGTTTCCTTGGTTTCCAGGACGCGTCTGAAACACCTGGCAGCATCATAGTAAGACTCTTCAGGAATAAATTCATATACCGAGCGGCCTATCATCGCTTCATGCTGAAGACCGGTGATGGTCCTGTTAACGAACTGAATGCGGGCTTCTTTATCAAGCAGCATAATATAATCGGGTGAGTTCTCCGTAAGCGAGCGCCAGTTTTCTTCGCTTTCCCTTAAAGCTTCCTCAGCCTGCTTGCGTTCTATCTCTCCGGCTTCCAGTTCGGCAACCCGTTTACGTAATTGCTCCAACTCACTCATCAACTGTTTCTTAGTTTTTTCCGTCCCGCTCATAGTTATATTCCCGGAAAATGAAGTGAATAAAATAAAAAGAGGCACCGGCTATCACAGTTAACACTTAAATAAAGTGCATTACCGGTACCTCTCCGTTCATCGTCCCACCTTTCGATATCACGTTTAGAGGTATTATATCTTTAGAGTCAGCTATATCCGATTTTACTGCAAAGTCTATTCTACTAGCAGACAACTGTCAATCGTAAAAATTGCTAAATTAGTATAGAAAGCGGCAGGAAAAGTTGAATCCTGATGATTTGATTCAAATCGATTTCTAAACGTATCATGAAACAGCAAATCAATCCGTATTAGCCTGCTTGTAATGAGGAGGATAACCG